>CAYQMZ010000384.1:0-7519 GCA_964418725.1 uncultured Pirellulaceae bacterium | reverse complement strand
CTAAAGCCTGGGGTCGTCAACATTGATGTGGTCGAAAGCGAAAAGTACTTACTGCAAGTGTCGAGTACCGAGAAGCAGATCGAAGTGTACGACGTCGCCTTAACCTTCACGCCAGCAACCGAACAAGAGCCGACCGAAAACGGTTCAGAAGAGGGTGGTTCAGAGGAGGAATCGGGTTCAACCGAAGACACCGGGCAATAACCGGCTCCGTTCTTCAACTTCTTCACGTAGAGAGGGGCGAAATGTTCGCCCCTCTTTCGTTGAACCGCTATCGCTGCCAATCAAGGAAGCCGGCAAAACTTGAGTGGCCGCACACTAATCAAGGTCACATCGAAGCAGCACTTCGTCCGACGGTGTGACAGGTGCTACGTCCGCAGCTTCCTTGGTCACAACCACTGCTTCAACGTCCTCGATCTGTCCTACCCGCAGGATTGCTGTTCCCACAGCGGGCTGACCTTGAAACTTGATCTCCTCCGAAGTCAACACCTTCGCACGCCTATCGTACAACCAGACACGAAGCGACGACTCCTGCGTCGCAGCCTCGCCATTGACTAGATTTCGTCCGAAGAAATGGACCTGCCCCGACATTGGGTCCAGAACCAGATAACCAGCGGGGGACGCGTCGGGTTCTGACTTCAGCGAAACATACTTCAGCTGGTTTGACGCAAACACACGCTCAAGTCCCTCGATCTTGTCCATCTGCTGCGCCATCGTGCGAATCTGCTGCATATTGGAATCAGTCAGTTTGGGCTCGCCAGCTCCGACCAACCCAAGTCTCACATACGTCAAACTGGCTAACAAAAATAGAACACTTGCAGCAAGTACGTACTTCCAAACGACGATCGCCCCTGTACGTTCCAATGTCGGTCGAGCAGACTCGACGCGTTGCATCAGTGTTTCTTCCAGCGACTCGTTAGCCGGCGATTGGGGCAGCGTCGCAGCTAGTGTCAACCAAGCATCCTGCAACTGCCGTATTTTCTCTCTGCAGCTAGAACAAGATTCCAGGTGCTCCACCCATTCTTGCTCGTAGTCTCCCAGCGGCGTCAGCGCGATGGACTCAATCCGGTCGCGAAATTGTCTGCAATCCATTTTCACGACTCCCATTGTTTGAGTTTCTGCTTCAGTTTCGCGAGCCCACGACGAATATTCGACTTTACCGTCCCCAGAGGTGAATCCAGTTTCGTCGCGATTTGAGCGTGAGACAGACCACCGTAGAACGCTAATTCAATCGCCGTCCGTTCGTGTTCGCCAATCTCAGCAAGCGCGTTCTGCGCATTCTGCTGCAACTCTTTGAAGGAAACATCCGCGTGCGGAGACTCGTCCACAGCATGCCCACGACTGGCACTCTCAATACTCGCACGATCGGCCGGCTCGACTCGCAACCGCTCTTTCGCCTTTACACGATAAAGATCAATTGCTCGCGATCTCGCCAGCAATAAGACATACGTCCGCAAACTCCCGCGATTGCGATCGAACCGCTCGCGTCGCGTCCACACTTCAAGGAATACGTCAGCCGTGATGTCTTCCGCGTCCTGCGAACTGCCCAGAATTCGTTTGCATAGCGCAATGACCTCTGGCGACCGCTCTCGAAAGAACAGTCGAAACGTATCGACATCACCTTCTAGTATCTTCTCGAGGAATTCGGCGTCATCTTCGATTCGCCTAACTCCGCAAGCTTTCCGGCTGCTCAACGAGGAAAGCTCCTTTGTTCGACCCGCGTTTAAACAGATTACGAATGCCGAGTGGTCTCGGATGCAACTTTTCATCCGAATTCATGTTTCAACTCAGAATCGGCTTAGATCAGATTTCGTTTTCAGGCCACGCAACATCCGCTCCAAGCGGAAAAACCCCATCGGTCATCCAGCACTGCTCGTATGGTTCACTGGCCTGACGAGCCAACACCCAAACATAGGCATTCACCTCTCCGGACTTCGCAATCGCCGTGACCAGGACTCGCGCGTTTTCGTCTTTGTAAATGGGTTCGCCAATCAACAAGGCCTGCGGATTCGAAAGCGCGGCGAACTTCTGCCCCCGCACAACTCTAGCAAATCTCTCTAGCGGCCCCGTCACCGCCAGATTGTCTGGTGACGCAAAACACATGCATTGCACCGCGCCAGTTTTCTGATCTTCATTGCGCAATGCATCCGTCTGGATTTCCACAACTTCGCGTGGCGTCAGCGTCTGCGAGGGCTTACGCAACTCTCCAATATCCTTCGCGATATCGCGGATAACATCGATCTCTTTATCCAGCCGCTGCACGCTTCGCTCACTGATCACGTAAGACAACCCCACCGCCAAGCAATAGCAAAGGATGACACCAAGTGTAGGTCGCAGGAACCAAAAGAGATCTTTCCGAGACATAAACAGGTCCCTTGACTACACGAGTGCTGCAAACGAATTCATGCCGATGGGCTCTCGACACGTATAAGGCTCTCCATACTTTACACCGATCGCTTGCCCCCAATAGGCAGCTTCATGGTGAAGACGTTCCGGGAACGACGGATCCATGTCTTCCCGCCCTTGAATGAACTGACTCTTGTAAGCCATGATCGACGCCAGCTTGTCCTCCCAATACTCGGAGATATCCATGATGAATGCCGGCTGAGGCGTCAGTTTCAAATGGATGCAGAAGTAATTGAAGATGCGTTCAGGATGATGTCGTTCGCCCGGGATATCACACTTCGAAAGCTTCGCCCAAAAGCGAGCTGCCTCCACTAACTGCGTCGCCGCCACGTGGTCAGGATGAGCATCCTCCCAATAGGGCGCAAAAAGCCAGCGTGGCTTCGTTTGACGAATTACCCCGGCCAATTGATGACGAGCCTCAAGCGTTGCCTCGACGCTGCGATTCGGCAGCCCTAAGTTGCCTCGCCAAGTGAGCTGCAAGATATCGGTTGCAGCCGCGGTTTCCGCGGCACGAATCTCAGGAGAGCCATGGGGCGTTGGTTCACCGTTGGTCAGCTCAAGCACACCAACGCGTTTTCCTTCTGCGAGCATCTTTAGGATGCCGCCGCCCATCCCCAATTCCGCGTCGTCTGGATGCGGTGCGATCACAAGCACGTCGAGATCTGTGTAGTCCATCTTCGATCCCTTTTGTTTTCATCTCTGGTGCAGTTCAAGTGACCGCCTGTTCGCATTGACTATTCGTTGACAGACTGTTCCGGTTTCTTGAACGGCCATTTTTGAACGCCAACGCGATCCGCCCAAGCCTGCCATTTCGCAACCAACTCTGCCTTGCGTTCTGGTAGATCCGCAGAAAGATCATTCAACTCTGTTCGATCCGCCTGCATATCAAAAAACTCCCAGGTCCGAGGTTTGTCCCTGCGATAGGTGGAAACGATTTTGTAGCGGCCATCCCGCAGTGCCAAGTTTCCGTGATGCTCAAAGCCCAACGCCGCCTTGCGACCTAACGTCTCACCTTTCAATGAAGGCAGCAGGCTCACTCCCTCCATCGGCTGAATCGCCTGCCCATCGTGAAACTCGGTTGGATAACTGGCGCCAGCTGCCTCGACAAATGTCGGCATTAAATCGATAAGGTGCGCCGGTTCATGGAATAGCTTGCCTCGATCTGAGTCAGACATCCCAGCAAGCCAGTGAACGATAAACGGAGTGCTGATTCCGCCTTCGTAACCATCATGCTTATAGCCGCGAAAAGGTGTATTCGAAGTATTCGCCCAACCGGTACCGTAGGCAACAAATGTGTCTTCGGCTCCGGCCATGACGTTTGGCCCCGTGCGAACCCAACGTCCGTCCCGAGTCTGCATCGGTGTCCAGATTGCGGATTGCAAGTCATCCGGACCAAACGGTTTGAAGTTGTGCTTCTTGGCTTGCTCACTGTTGTCACGTCGCCCAAATCCTTCTGCACAGCCTCCGTTATCTTGCAGATAGATGACGATGGTATTGTCGAGAACACCGTTACGCTCCAACTGTTTGACGATCCGACCAATGCCACGGTCGGTGCGATCAACCATCGCCGCATAGACCTCCATGTTGCGAACTTCCCAATCATGATGTGGCGTCTTCGCCCATTCCTTAGCGCCATCTGACATTTCCCAGCGACTTTCGATTACCCCAAGTTCGATCGCACGCTTGTAACGCTTCCGCCGTATCGACTCGAACCCCTCATCGTAGACGCCTTTGTATTTCGCAACATCTTCATCCGGGGCATGCATCGGCCAGTGAGCACTGGTGTACGCTACATACAAGAAGAACGGCTTATCGGCATGCTCGCGCTGGTGGTCTGCAATGTAGCGAACGGCGTTGTCGCTTATGGCATCCGAGTAATAGAAGCTGTCCGGCTGGTACTCGGGGTCATTTTCGGGCGTGATGAACTTATTGCCACGGCACAGCGTTGCCGGGTCATAGAAACTGCCCGCTCCGATGATTGTCCCATAGAAGCGATCAAAACCTCGCTGCAAAGGCCAGTTGTGATTATCGTCATTTGGCAGTGTGTGCTTCGTAACGTGCCACTTGCCCGACATGTAGTTTCGATAGCCGGCAGTACCCAGGACTTCCGCCAGCGTTACACACTTCCGATTCAAATCCCCGCGGTAGGCGTCGTAGCCTCGATCGCCCGTCATCAGCCCAATCCCCGCTTGGTGCGAGTACAGCCCCGTCAGTAGTGCAGCCCGCGTCGGGCAACATCGGGACGTGTTATAGAACTGCGTGAAACGAACGCCATCGTTCGCAAGACGATCCAAAACCGGCGTTCGAATCTCGCTGCCATAACAGCCAATGTCGGTGTAGCCCATGTCGTCGGCCATAATCAGCACGACATTCGGCTGCTCAGTCTTGCCGTTTGCTAACGGAGAACAGGCGATAAAGACGAGCAACAAATACAGACAACGCCGGCTCAGCGAACTAACAAGCGGGCTGTTGGAAACCAGCCGATTGGGACTCAGACAGCCACGGGTCGAAATGGCACAACGCATTGGACATCTCAAGAAAGGCGAAGGAGGAAGATCTACTTCTGCCTATGGTAACCGGAACCGACTCAGCATCGAACCAGTCTGTGCAGTGCGACAACGGCGAGCACGCTGTTTGAACCTCTACGAACCGGCAAGCAGTTCTTCGACGTCTTCGGCAAACGTCTTCTTGATTTCCAAGAAACGATGTTCGATCTTCAAGAATGCGTCGACAACATCGGGATCGAAGTGTTGCCCGCGGCCTTCGATGATGACTTCTTTTGTTTTCTCGATGGAGAACGCGTCTTTGTAAACTCGGACAGATGTTAACGCGTCGAAAACGTCGGCAAGCGCCACAATGCGAGCCGCCAGGGGAATGTCTTCTCCCGAAAGTCCGTTTGGATAGCCTGACCCATCGTACTTTTCGTGGTGTGCGATAGCGATATCGCGGGCCATGATCAGGAACGACGCTTGCGGGTACTTTTCCAACGCTAGATCAAGCGTCTGTGCACCGAGCGACGTGTGCTGTTTCATGATTTCGAACTCTTCACGCGTCAAGCGTCCAGGCTTGAGCAGAATGTGGTCCGGAGTCCCCACTTTCCCGATGTCATGCAGCGGACTCGTTTGGAATATCAGCCGTAAGTAGTCACCGTCGATGACGTTCGCGTATTTGGGAGTTCGTGCCAGCTCTTCCGCTAACGCTCGACTGTATCGCTGCACTCGTTCTAGGTGCTGGCCAGTTTCGGGATCGCGAGACTCCGCCAACTTCGCCATCATGAAAATGGCCATATCTCGAGTCTCCAGCGACATCACGCGCTGGGCTGCTTTGATCCGTACCTTCAACTCCTCTTTGTTGAATGGCTTCGAAATAAAGTCATCGGCACCGGCCAGCATGCCTTCGACAATGTATTCTGGCTCGGAGTGACTCGTTAGCAGAATCACGTAGACATACCGATCAAAAGCGTCAGATCGGATACGGCGAATCAGGTCTACACCCGACATTCGCGGCATCTCCCAATCGGTCACGACCAATCGGACTTCCGTCTGCCGCAGAATCTCCAGCGCTTCCACGCCATCTCGCGCGCTAAAGGTTTCATATCCCGCTTTGGCAAGCATGCGTTCAAGCAACTGCGAAAAAACAGGATCGTCGTCTACGGTCAGAATCTGCATTCGAAGGTTCGACGATACGCGTCGGCGAGTCGATGGGGGATGGCGGTTTGCTGGTTCTGCCTCGAAAGCGGCACTTCGAACGATAGCTGCGCAAAAACGGGACCGCCAACAACATCCATCGATACTATTGGCTAGTACTACGCTACAGATTCGCGTGCGGTGGTGATTCGGATAATTAGGCTACGATGTGAAGAGCCAGTGAATCTAGACCCTGCGAGCGACACTGCAAAACCTCTCACGCAAACGCAACGGGTATGAAACTGCACTACTGCAGTTTGTAAACCTATCCGGATGGCTTCATGCCGCCTCGAAGAGCGCCCGCGGCTGTCGCCCCGTAATTCCCCGCGAATCGAGGATCAAGCGGGCGTGAGTTGGGCATTGAAAGCCAAACTCGCAGTAGGTGACGCTTCTGGTCTGGGTCATCGTGATCGACGAATTCTGTGCGGCGATGAAACGTCACAAAGTTATTCAGAAACAGCATGTCGCCAACGTCCTGACGAAACGTCACACGCAAGTCTGTCCGTTCGGCGGTTTTCTCCAGCACATCCAGTGCCTCACGCTGAAGCTCGGTCATGTCGGGGGTTTCCGGCATGCCATAAGCCCGTTCGATCAGCACTCGCAGTAGATTGGCAGCGAAGTGACCTTCACAAAACGAGAAAATCGGCTGCTGGACGTAGGGCAGCTCGTTTCCCGTATCGACATTGTGGCGTTGATACAGATACGGCTGCATCAACGTATCGACAACATCCGGTCGTGTGGCAAGCAACTCGTTGTACAGCGTCATCGAAGAGACCAGATCGTTCTCGCCACCCGACTTTGCCTGCCGAAAGCAAAGAAAAGAAATTACATCGCTTCGGTCAGTGTGAAAGCTCAACTTCTTTCGTGTATTCGGCCCCCGTGCACGACGATCGTCGGCAGCAAACCCGGCGTCACGCACGCTAAAGATCCGTTCGCCGGTGGCACTTTGAGAGACGGGCGTGCCAAGTCGTCGACAAATGATCCAGAAGGCGTGTTTCGCAATGTCTAGCGAAACGTCGTTCGCAGGAAAACCAAGCAAACGCACGACACCACTGCCATGCTCAAGCGCGTCCTGAATCTGTCGGAGTTTGTCGTCCACGACCGGCAATTCAGGAGTGTCATCCGATTCGATTGCGGACGGGCTTGACGCAGCGCGTTGTACTGCTGCAGCCAACAGTTCCGTCAACTCCTCTGACGTCAATGCGACCGCCCATTCAGGACGATCGCAAAGTTCAGTTCCCACCCAAGCCGAAGGATGGTCAATGGGCTGACGTGATTCAGAATTCGACATTTCAGCCCTTACATTACGACAGGCTTGTCGAGTCGTCGGCGAATGGGAACCAGCTGTCCCGCGTGCATCATTGGGTGCGTGCCAATCAACACGAACAGACTGCCAACGGTTGGGCAAAAGTCTCGCATGTTCTCAGGCC
>CAYQMZ010000383.1:0-7545 GCA_964418725.1 uncultured Pirellulaceae bacterium | reverse complement strand
ACACATGGTCGATCCCAACAATTGGCAGGCGGGCGGGAAACGTCAAATACGCGCCGCGTCCGGTGTCTCGATGCGCACTAGCATACCCGTCGATTCGCAAGTTATGCCCATACCCGGGCGCGTTGAAGTCTCCGGCAATCAGCGTTGGTTGCGACGTCACATGTTCGGACAACCATCGGCGAAGCAAGTCAGCTTCCTCCCGGTGCCTCCGGGCAACCGGCGCCGTGTTGCGAATAATCGCTCGCGGATTTAGCGTCAATTGCAATGGCTTGGTCGTATGGACGTTGACGATCCACAAAGGTCCAGATTTCAGATTAACTAGCCCGGCAAAGGTTCGATAATCCGTGATCGCCGTATGAACTTGGATTTCCGATTCCGTATCGATGAGCGAACGGCGCACCCCACTCAGGCAACTGAATGCATGCCGCGAGTCACGTTTGACGGGCGCGTCCAAGTCCGCAGCGAACAACTGATAATCGGGCAATACCTGCTGAAACTGAAGCCGCGAACGTAGCGTAGGCCTGTTCTCTTGGAGCGTGAGTATGTCGACCTTGTGTTCACGACATAGTCGCGCTACGTCCTCTGCTGATGCATAGTGCGTATTGAAACTAAGCACCGTAAGAACTTGCTCGTCGGCGTTGCCGGCGGAAGCCAACGGAAGGAATTGCCGCCACAAACCGATGTCATGCCCCATCAATGCAACAGCGACGACAATCAACAGAAGCTTCCATGTTGAACGTCGCACCAAATAGACAAGCAACAGCACCACACACACCACAAGCCAGACCGCTCGTGGCGAATAAGTCAGCCACATTCCGATGGCGAACTGGTCGGCTTGCGCATACGTTGCCACACTTGCTGCAACGACCAAGAACAGAATAAACCGCTCCGCCGTTCGCGCTGTAAGCGACAGCATACGAAAGAAAAGCGACGACGAAACAGTGGGCGTATTGTCAGCTGCGTCGGTATTGGCCACGACATTGCTCGCTGTTGCAGAATCCTTCCGCGCACCGCTCGACATTTCAGCGATTCAACCGACTATGAATTCTCGGCGATCGTCGCATCAATTACCTGATGCAAACTCTCGGTGTCCAGATCCATCGTTGCTGCAATGCTGGCGAATAGCTCTTTCTCGCGGTCTTGAATTTCGCCGTCAGCAGCCATCATCATGATCAAATCCTTCAGCAACGCACGGCGCTCGGCTTCGGAATTCGGAATCGCAAGTTGGATGTCTCCCTTGATCGCATCTTGCAACGCGCGATGAAACTCCTCCTCTTCGACTCCCAACTCCACAGCGCGTTCGGAAAGAAATCCCAACTCAGCTTCATTCATGCGACTGTCTGCGGCAGCCATCGCCAGAAGATGTCGAATACGATCAAGTGGTGACATAACAAGCTCCAGAATCGTTGGGAAGCGTGAACCGTAGTTAGAGTTTGTTTCGCAACCATCTTGAATCCTGGTCAATCAGAAACTTGCTCTCTGCCCTATCATACACGCTAAGCCAACGTGCTGGCGGTCAGCCTGGCTGGTATCACACTTCCGGTTCGGCAATCCGATAGCCGCCGCCGGGAAAGCTTCGCCAGACCTCCCGTTTCACCGTTTGCGATGTAAAGACGTTCGACTCATTTCCTAATCACGCGAAGCACTCGCTTCCCGTCAAAAGTGCGGTCGTGCCGATCGTGTGCCTTCACTTGGATCAAATGCGTTCCTACCGGCAGACGCTTGGGCAACTTGGCTTTCCAAAGATGCGATGACGGGCGTCCGCCGTTCAGTGGCGTGAAAGGACGTTTCTCGCCGTCCTCCTCAAATTTGGCCAGTACTTTCTGCTCGTCCTTATAGATCGCTCGGTAGTACGGGTCTTCTTCAGCAACCTTCTCCATATCCAGCCAATCCTTCGATTCGCCGATCTTGAATTGCAGTCGACTTTCCACGGACCCGTTGAAGAAATTGACGTACACGAACGACTCATCGTCGCTCTTTGCATTTACAACTTCCGGCGCATGAATACTCATTTGGTAATTCTTGGGACGACCCGCGGGCACAAAGTCCAACTTATATTCGTGCCCATCAAACGTCAGAACTGAGTGACCATTCGGGGCTCCATCCGCCATGATCGTGTGCGGAATGTTGCGTTCGTCTTTTTGCCCTGACCACCAACTTCCACTAACGGTGACATTGATAACGTGGTGATGTGGCTCGGCTCCCATGAAGCCATCTTCCTTGCCAATCATGCGGTGCTCGTGGCGATGCGTGTGAGCCGCGATGGACATGCAAAAAGGGCGTTTCTCAATCAACCGATACAGCTCCTGCCGATCTCCAACATCGGTGAGCGGAATGTGCATCATCAAAACGACAAGCTGGTCTTCAGGAATTCCGGCGAGATCGTTTTTGATGAAAGAGATTTGCTCTTCGCCCAGCCCACCTCGATAGCCACCTTTGCCATTGCCTTCATCTACAAACCACTCAACATTGTCGATGACCAAAAAGTGCACCGCACCGTAGTCGAATGAATAGTAGGCCGGCCCAAACGCTCGTTCGAATGACTCGTCACTCAACGCATCCGTCTTCGCGTCCGTATTCAGATCATGGTTCCCGATGACGTTGTACCAGGGAATTCCCAGCAGCGCGATCATTCGAGCCTGTGACTCGAAGAGGCTCAGGTCATCGAAGACAATGTCGCCGAGCGTTACTCCGAACGAAGCATCCGTTCCAACCAAGTCTTCGATCACATCGTGCGCGATATAGTCGACCTCTGCTTGCGTTCGTGGCTGCGGGTCTCCAAACATCAACGCCTTAAACTGTTCCGGTTCCGACTGCTTATGCATCGGAAAATCGATTGATGCAGGCAAGGCCCCCGTTGGAAAGACTCCCGGAAACCGCGTTCCGGGACTGCCATCCGGTTTATGCACATAAAAGAACTGCGGCAGCTGGTTTTTACTCAAAGGTGTACGGAACCCACGCGGCTTGATGACGAAGAAAATGTCGTCTTCTGCGGCCGGCAATTGCCATTGCCCTGCGTCATCAGTCGTTACGATCTCGGCCCCATTTGATACCCGCACGTTCGGCATCGGGCGATCGGACGGTTCGTAGGTGCCATTGTTGTTGAGATCTTCGAAGACCCGCCCCTTTGCGACATCGCGATGAGGCGACGGCAGGTCCAACGCCGTGCGGATCTTGTTCGTCACTTGCATGGCCAGTTGGCGTGAGCCTTCGCTAGTGAAGTGCACATTCCGAGGCAGTTGAAGTTCCGTCAATTGCGGCTTGCAAAAGCCGAACAGATCGTTCACTTCGATGCCACCGGCTGTCTTAACCACCGCAGAGGCGGCCTCGTTGTACGCTTCCGCGTCACCAGCGATTCGCCCGACGGCACCTTCCGGGACAGGAGTGGTATTGCACCAAACCAATTTAGCTCCGGTAGCTTTGAGCTTCCCCACCAATCGCGTCAGGTTCTCGATGTATTTTGCCTTTGGAACCTGCAGCTTGCCTTCCTCCGGCGAAACACGATTCCCCTCATCATCGATGTATTTCAGATCGTGCAGGCCAAAGTTGAAGTGGATCAAATCCCACTTTCCATTACCCAGCCAATTGTCCAGTTCTTCCAGTCCTTTTGTCGTTGGACCGCAGTTGCCGCGTGCGCGATGAACGTTGGCTTGTCGCCCCAGCATCATGCGTGTTGGCGTCGTATAGCCGATTGATATCGAATCCCCCAACAACAGAACCCGTGGCAATGCCGGATCGTCGACAACTTCGTCCCACGGTCCGGGGAGCTTCTGCCCCAGAGCCGGTGCACTCAACACTAACGCGAACATTACCAGCCCGAGCAAGGACACAGATCCCCGCGCGACAGCCGACACATCAAACGACGAGACTTTGCGCACGCAGCAAGGCATTTCCATCACCGACATTCTTGGTTCCTACTTTAAGTGGTACTCGACCCATCCAGAACGCTTTTCGTTCGCTGGACAGATCTGTAGATGTGCAACGTCCGCCATCCCCTGAGTGGTCAGGTTGTGAGCGTCAGTTGAACAAGTCTGATTTTCGATTCCCATGTACGGACGATCCGGCGTCCAAACGACTAGGTGAGTGAATTCTTTAGACGCCTTGAACGTAATACTGCGGCCAACCTCGCGGAATTCGACCTTCGCCGGTCGGCTGGGAACCATTCCAAGGAAAACGTCATCTGACTGAAAGCCGGCTAGGCTAACGGGCTTCCTCGCATCCAAACGATGACCATCCAGTGACAATAGTTTGCCAGTCGGCAATTGACTCACCGATTCCATCAGCGACTTGGAGGGAACTTGAAGATACGTATCCGCTCTGGAGTTTTGATATTTGATGTACGGGTGCAGGGCAACGCCGAAAGGCAGGTTTCGACCGCTCTTGTCGTTGTCAACTTCGTAGTCCCATCGCACAACACCTTCGCGAACAGTGACCTTCATGCGGAATCGATGGTCCCATGGAAACGTATCGCCGTGCTTCGTTCCAGGTTCAAAGTGAATCACACAGGTGATCGACGCGCTATCGGGTTCAACGCTGGTCGATTCCACATCGAACTTTGCACTGTTGACCAAGCCATGGATGTGGTTACCTGGGCCTTCCTTAAAGACGTACGTCTTTCCTTCAAAGTCAAAGCTGCCACCTTTGATTCGGTTGGGCGTTGGATACAGAATTGGATTCCCGCAGCGGACACCGGGTAGCTTTGACAGATCTTCCGGTTGATGGAAATACTCGGCACCGGCGTGTTTGACCGACTGAACGTTTGCGCCTGCTGCCGGAACGACCACTATCTGCGTGTCACCCGCCGACAGCTTATAGACTTTCCATCCTGTCGAAGTGTCGCGTTGCACGCTCAATTCAGCCGCGCGAACGAAGTTCGACAGCAGCGTTAGTGCCAAAACCACTTTGATTACTTGGTACACGACGCCCCCTCTTTAGAGTAACAACGCTCGGATTCTGCATTAAATGGCGGATATCTTGGCAATCTTACCCGTCCCGAGTTGTCGTCGCAATTTGCGTCGGCAGAAACATTGTGAGATCGATTTTCCCAGCTCGAACTTGGCAAAGGCGGCGTTGGCATGCATGATTCACTGCCTAGAGACTCACTGCCAAACTCGGACATCGATTGCTCGCACGGATATCTCATGACGCCATACCGATTATTTGCTCGCGTTGTCTTGCTCGGCCTGCTTACGACGGGCTTGGTTGGAAACGCTTCGGCCAAAGAGGCAGCTCCGCCGATAATTCCCGCCAACAACGCAGTGAAGTTACGGGCTCACGTGGGCAAGGTTGCCGCAGTCGAAGGCAAAGTTGCCTCAACTACGGTTTCAAAGAGTGGCCATCACTTCATCAAATTCGTCAGCTCGAACCTAACCGCCGTTTGCTTCAAAGAAAACGTCGGCAAATTTCCGGCGGGAGGACCAGCCAAGCTTCTCAAGGGCAAAGACATTGCCGTTGTTGGCAAAATCGAGCTGTACAAAAACAAGCCTCAGATCAAGCTCCTGGGGCCAGATCAAATCCGAAAGAAAGCGGCAGACTCGGGTGGTGGCGGCTCCAAGACACCGTCGCTGGCGGATGTTCGCGTTGATGGCAAGAAACCTTCGCTCGCCGATGTGCGAGTTGATGGAAAAGCCAGTGGATCGAAAACGCCCAAGTTCGAGCTCAAGCAGGTCGGTAAGACGACATGGATCAGCCCCGCAGGCCTGACCTACAAGGGGAAGGATGCGGAAGGACTTACGCGAGTCGAGCACGTGCTGAGGCATGCGGCCGACCAACCACGTCGCGCTGGCATGCACGGCGTATTCGACGGTGGCAACGACAAGGCACTTGCCGTCGTCGATGAAGCGTGGCGCCTCGCCAAGAAGAAAAAGATGAAGCCAAAGAATGAAGGTTACACCAGCACCTACACCATCCCGATGGGACGCCGCGTCGGCTACCTGGGCGGGCAAGTCGGCGGCAAACGAGGAAAGCCGGCGTTGAAGAAGGTCTTTATCGTAGTTCGCTCCAACACCAGCGAAGTCATCACGGCATTTCCTCGGTAGCCAGCAATCGCGTCCTACCAGCTTCCAAGCCAGATTAAGAGATACAAACATGAGTAACGAAGAGCGACCATTTATCGAATCCTGCGGCTTTTGCGGCAACGGTCTACTTCGATTCTATCGGTGCAACAACTGCGACGACGTTGTCGCATTGTGCGATGAGTGCGAACTAATGTGGGTGGATATCGAATCACTGGCAGCTGACCAAAATCTGCCGTCTGATACGCTTTTCCCTCAGTGCCCGTCGTGCGGCCTCGAAAACGCGGAGTTTAGTAAAGCTTCAATCGAGGAACTTGAGGAGCGTAAGCTTGCTCGGTTCTCCGCCGGCGAGTCTGTCTAGCATTCCTCACACAAAACAGAGTTAGCCGTGTTTCGAAATTTCTTCTCACGCCGCACGTTCTTCCGAGCAACCACCGCAGCTGCCGGCACTGCCGCGGTCAGCCAATTCCTTACTGAAAACGCAACAGCAAAGGCGACCGAGCTCACCCCCGGCACAACCATTCTGTTTCAAGGTGACTCGATCACGGATTGTCACCGCAACAGAAAACAGAACGGCCCCAACGTCGCGCGTGGATTCGGTTTGGGCTACCCCTTGTTGATTGCGTCGAAGCTGCTCGCCGATAACCCAACTGCAAATTTGAAGGCCTACAACCGTGGCATCAGTGGGCACAAAGTTCCAGATCTAGCCAATCGTTGGCAAAAGGACTGCATCGATCTAAAGCCAGATGTGCTTTCAATCCTGATTGGTGTCAATGACATCTGGCACAAGCTTGGCGGAAACTATGACGGCACGGTTGCAGACTACGAAAACGGCTTTACAGATTTACTGCAATCAACTCGCGAAGCACTGCCAGAAACCAGAATCATTGTCTGCGAACCATTTGCCTTACGTTGCGGCGCCGTCAACGACAAGTGGTACCCAGAAATGGATGAACGACGAGCCGCATGTAAGCGAGTTGCTACCAAGATGGATTGCAGTTTCGTTCCGTTTCAAACGATTTTCGATGACGCAACCACGGACGAGACACCGGCCAGCTACTGGGCCGGGGATGGAGTTCACCCCAGCATGGCCGGACATGCACTGATGGCGAAGGCTTGGCTTGACGCGTTCGACTCTTGAAGGCCGGCGCCGACCTCATACACGTTCGACATTATCGACCTGAAGCCCATTAGCCAGTTTCACTGATCGGGCTCAGGCGCCACATCCCATTGGCGTTAAAGAACAAGTCGTCTTCCTCGTACAAAGTGCAGACTTCCTTGCTGACTTTGTAGATTGGCTGATCTGCGGCGGCTTGAAATGTGTCTCCATCATTCAAGTCCGATTCTTCGAGGTATTGGAAGCCCACGAATGATTTCAGTACCGAACCAGCCTCGCTTTCCGACACACCCTCGACCAGCGCATCCGGAAGCCCGACGCTGTGCAGCCCACAACTGCAACTCGTCCCCTCACCGTCCAGGAGGTTGTGCAGCTTTTAAGTCCGGTTGTTGTCTGGGTTTAGTAATTCTCGCC
>CAYQMZ010000382.1:0-7548 GCA_964418725.1 uncultured Pirellulaceae bacterium | reverse complement strand
ATACCACATCACGAATATGCAACGTCATCGGAACTTCAACGTCGACTGCAAAGTTGGCCGCAGATGCTCTGGCGTCCAAGACATTTTGTGGTCCGCTGCCGCTATTCTGTGGTAGATCTCCGCCGGCGTTGACGTCGTTGATCTTCTGCGTCTTCGCCACAAAATCGATCGTTAGCTGTGGAAACGGCAGCGGCACATAGTCAGTTCGCACGTCCTGAAGTGCGACCCGCAAGCCATCCTGTTCGACGACAAGACCTTCCAATTGAGCCTGCACGTCGTGCACCCTGGGCTCGCTATTCATCGTCAGCATTTGCGTCAGTGGTTGGACGAGTCCAATGTCGAAAGCCTGCGAGAGGTCGATCGAGTCGGCGATCGTGGTATCCACCATCGGCAGCGTCGTTTGAAAATCATCTTGCGCAAGTACAGCGACAGCCCAACTGTCACGTATGGCTGCGATGCCATCAGTCAGGTTGTCTTGCACGTTCGCGGGTAGAGCCGTGTCCCCTTGCGGCGGTAGCAGATTGATACTGAAAAACAACTCGTGCCCACTGGCCGCCGTGACGTTCGGAACGCCCAAGTGAGTCAGCACTGATCGTATGCGAGCGTAATCAGGCGCACCGCCGGTTCCACCGATATTGACGTTGCGGACTTGAGCGCCGACCGTGTTAACTCCGGTCACCAACGCCATAACATCCTGGATCACAGCTCGTTCCGCCGTGGTAATGTTGACTTGGTCGATGTCAAACGGCTCGCTGAAGTCGATGGGGTTCACGCCCGTGCCAGCGCCTAGCAACGAGTCTTCTTCCAACGTCCAGTCGATACTGACGCCAGCTTTGTGATCCGGCGAACTATGCGTCGTTGGGCCGTTGTCTGGGTACTCAGTCAAATTGATGAGCCCGAATTGTTCAAAGGATCCGGTGCGAAGGAGGTCAGGCCGCTCGCGAACCGCGTGCTCCATTGCGTGGACTGCCCAACTCGTTCCCGCGGACTCGTCCTCGAACTCAGTCGGGCTTTGCAAACCTGCTCGGACTTCTTGCCAGAACGGAGCCAGCGGAGAGTTCAACCATCGACGTGTTCGGTGTTCGACATCGACCCGTCCGTCCACATAAAACGTGTTGTGATCGGGCGAGCCCAGCCCATTTTCTTGTGTCGCCGCTTGAAACAGACGAATCGCTTGCTGCGTGACCGTGCCCGCATTGCCGTCCGCAACGACCTCTTCATTGTTCTGGCCACGGAAGTTGAAATAACGCAGTCGCTGCTGTACCCGATACTCGTCAATGTCGTTGTTGACGCCGCTGGCTCCAACGGATCCAGTGATAAAGACTGAGTTCGGATCGTCAAAATCGAACGTATAACCGTCGTGCACGCGCACTCGCGCTGTCTTCTGCACGGTATCCCCACCAACGGTCACTTCAAACAAGATGGTTGCGAAGTCATCGTTGTTGGGCGTCGCATCGTCGTCGTCAAAGGTTAGGCTGACGCCGTCCGTTTCAAAGTCGGGAATGAAGTAGAAGACGCCGGTACTTGCAAAGCTGGGCTCCGCTGGGCTGAGCGTTTCCGGCAACAAGATCGCTCCAGCATCCTGCACGCCAGAGATCATGTTGAAGGTGGGAGCCATCGCCTGAGAATCCGCATCGAGCAACTCCATCAGGTTGATCGCCGTCACATCTCCAGCTTGGACTTCGAACAAGAAGCCTTCGAACCGTACGTTGTCGATCGAAACCGCCGCATTGATGTCAGCGTCGCTGCCGCTGGTGACGCGCACGGTGAGATTGTGGGCTTGATTGCGAAGCGAATCTGGTATGACGAATCGATGGGTTTCGAAGTCCGCATCGATAAACTCCAAATCCACGTCATCGGTCCCCGGAGCTTCTTCCACCAAGACCGTATTGCCAAGCAGCACTTGGAACAGATCGTTTCCGCTAAAGGCATCGACACGCACGTCCACCGCTAGGAATTCTGCTTCAGGCGGAACGAAGATCGCGTTGTGAGTAATCGCCGATTGATCGGAGTTCAGCGTCAGCGATTTGTTTTCGATATCGATGCTGATGTCTGCGACGTCGACGATTGGCGACGCTGCGTGGTTCGTCCAGCCAGGAATGCCTCGGTCCGTGAAACCGATCAGGTCACCGACGCCTTGGAAGTCTCCATTGACGATCGTCAGCGGATCCCAGGTCGGCAATTGCCTTGCGTTCGTCACAGCGTCCTCGGTCAGTCGCTGCTCACTCAGATTCGCGATGTCCGCCGAACCACCGGCGGTCACGACATAGGTTTCGGTGTGCGTGTGGTCCTGGGGTTCGGAAACGCTATCGAAGAACTGTGCGTTTGGCCGCGCTGCGCTCGCTTTGGTTGTGCTGAAGCTATACCCCAGGCTATTGACGGGGATTGCTGTGGCGGGTGCAGGAGAATCCTCGGTGACTCCGCCGGATTCGTTGGCTTGCGGCGTCGATCCGTTGACGGTTGAAAGGTAGAAACCTTCCCAGATGTATTGATGGTCGCCAAAGACGTTCAGGTCGTCGTAACTACTGCTGTTGGCAGGCAGATAGTTGGTGGCGTCGACGTAGTGATTGTAAGCGCCGGGAATCGGGCGGCCTTCGGGTACGATCACATTCGGCGTGGTGGCCCCGTTTTCGCCGCGAGTTTGGTAGTAGACATCCGCGAATTCAACGTTGTCCCAGACTGCCGCACCATAGCCCGCCATCGTCGCGTGCGAGCCAAGATCTTGTGCGGTATCAATCACCAAGCCCTGGTCGAAGTCGTGCGGATCCAGGTAAGTCAGATGATCGACGGGAACGTTGTAGTAAGCCAGACGTTCGACTGCCTCGCTAGTCACGACGGCACCGGAACCGTGACCAATGAAGTGCAAATCAACGCCGGTTCCACCCTGTGGATCAACCAGCTCTAGCTCGGTAAGCATCGAGAATAACGCGTCGCCGGCGGCTTCCGGCCAACCAGCAGAAGCATGCCGAGATCCCTCCGACCAATCGAACATCAGAACGATCTCGCCAGTGGCTCCCATGTCCGCGTCCGTTGGCAAAATCGAGTCTTCGATATCGAATTGCCCGGTCTGACTGTCATAGTCCAACAACCAAGCTCCTGATGAACCGTTACCGGTATCAATTGCCTCACGGATCTCGTACCCCAACGGCAACATCGTATCGCCCTCGTCGTCGAAGGGCTCGAAGCCATGTGTGATAATGGTGGCTCGATCAATCGCCAGATTTAAGCCTGACGAACCGATGCGATCGGCTAGAGTCGGAGTCGACAAGGCCTCGGAGAGGTTGTAGGACCAAGCCCCTCGCCCAAATGTGCCTGCGACGAGGATGGTGTCGCCGTTTTCGTCGACGCCATGATCGATGTCGAAGACCATGAGGTTGGGGAGCCCTTCGCCCAGCTGCTCCCAAACTGGAGCGCCGATTCCTGACGTCCGGTCGGTCAGATAGAAAACTCCGCCCGTTCCGCCGATTACTGGGACGCTACGTGGAGCACGATCCTCGCCAGCAACCATCACATTCGGGATGACGCTGATCGTAGCCAAGTCAAACGATGCCCCTGACTGGACTAAAGAGCTGAGATTCCCTGTTAGCTGACTCCAATTTGCACCAGCGTCGTTTGTCGTGAATACGTCACCATCCACGTCGATCGCATAAGCAATCTGCCAATTGTTCGGATCAACAGCGATGTCCACGATGTCACCAGCGAAGAATCCGCTGTCGGTGACAAGGTCACTGGTCGCAGTCAATGTTCCGCCGTTCGTCGTGCGGACAAAAACTTGGTTCCCTGAACCGGCATAAATCAAGTCGGGGTTGTCGATGAACTGAGCAGGATCTGCTGGGTCTGGTGTGCGACCACCGTAAACCAGCGGCCCATGCAGCTCGTTCACTCCGCCAAAGTCCGCTGGCACATTGACGCTGGTCCAGTTGGCCCCACGATCATCGGACTCGAACAGCGTACCGGCCGCCGTCATGTTGTTCATGGCATCGAATGTCGGGCTGCCGGCAATCAGGATCGCGGTCGAATCTGGCCCTGTGGGCGGAATCTGATTCATCTCCACTGGCGTCACGAACATCGGGTTGAAATTCGCGAGTCCACTGGTGTCGATGTCCGTTGCTGGGTCATCGAGCAGCCCGTTGGAGTCGATCGCCTGCCATTGGAACGCCCCAAGATTCTGGGCGCTGTAGTAGAGAATCGACTGGTTTGAGTCCGCCAGCGAGTGGGGGTCGACGACAACATCACCGCCATCGCCGCCCAACAGAAGATTCCATATTGGTGCACCGGCGGCAGATTGCAGCGTGGTGCCGTTGTCTTGCGAGCCCCCGATGATCGTATGCGATGTCGGATCGTAGGCGACGTTCGTGAACTCGGTAACCTGCATCGAACCGTTCAACGAAACCCAACTGCCGGTCGCGTTCGCCGGGTTCGTATTCAAGAAGATTCCGCCGTCGTCGGCTTCGACCAGGCCCAACGTCGAATGATGCTCTTGATCTCGCGAATCAGCATGAGGCGCGCTATCGTTGGAAGTGCCGCCATGCGTAATCTCCGTCCAAGCACCACCGCTGCGATTTCCACGGAACAATCTGCCCGTATAACGAGTCGCCCCAAGCGAGTTGGGTAGCGGATCGGGTTGCCGATCGCCACCGACGTAAAAGAGGTTTGCGTTGGTCAGATCAGCAGAGATTGAAAAATGGATTTCGCCCTGCCCGCCAGGATGAATGCCTTCGGTTGGACCGTTCGTTCCATCCGAATCATCCATATCAGGCGTCGTCGGGGGAGCCACCGCAGTCCAGGTCGCTCCTTGATCGGTGGACCAAAATACGCCGGCCAACTGGCTTGGTGTTTCATTGACGCTGGTGTCTGTATTCACGACACCGGCATACAGAACATGGTTTCCACCGTTGTTGTGGATCGCAAACTTGATGTTGGAAGTCTGCCCGTTGATCAGGCTATTAACTGTGGGTGTGGCAGTCGCTAGGACGCCATCGTTGCCGACTGCATTGGCGCCAACATTCGTCCACGTGTCTCCGCCGTCTGTTGTCCGATAGATCCCGCCGTTCGCGCCGCCAATCCCTACGAAGAACCGATCGTTGTTCGCCGGGTCGGCGATCACATCGAAGGCGGGCCCCTGTGGCAGGCTGTCAGGATCAGTGCTACCCGAAAGGAATTCGGCATTCACCGTTGGCCCCGTAAACCGATACACACCTGCAAGCGCAGCATTCCCACGGCCTTGCAAGTTGGCGGTCGTAATGATGTTTCCGCCACTCGCTGCTACCGCGGATACGTTGACTCCCGCAGGCAAGTCGAGCTTTGCTGGAGCATCAATTCCGCCGTCCGCCGTCGAGCGTGCAGCATTGGTGATTCGATAGATGCCTTCGGTCGGTCCGCCGAAGAGATAGAACGAACTGGCGCGGCCAACTCCGACCAGCAATGTATTACCGGTGGCGTCGCTTTGATCCAGCGAAATATCGCCGATGGAAAGCGAGTCCAGCATGTCCGTGATGGCGGTCCAGTGAACCTCGTCCGCGTCATCGATCGAGCCATCACCGTCATTGTCGAAGCCATCGTTGGCATACGTCGCCGTCCAGACTTCGTCGGGGTCGGCGCCGTCGAACAGGCCGTCGTTGTCGTTGTCGATACCATCGCCGCCGTAGATTTGCGACTCGGTGCGCCACACACCACCGTTGGGCGTGCCTGCCCAGATCAACCCGGTGTTGGAAGGATGTACGGCGATCGACTCAACAGCCCCCACGACTGGCGAATCAGGGACGTTCTCCAATCGGCCATTCAATGTTGGAGCCGGGCCCTCAGCCTCCCAGGACAAACCGGCATCCAGAACGGACACTGTCGTCAAAAGCTGGCGCTCTTCCAGGATTTCGAATCGTGAACGCGGGAGCTTTGGCGATTCCCTCTCCAGCCGTCTTCTGCGTGAATTTTTGCCGGGTTTTCGCCGGTTCTTGGCTCGATTCTTCGCACTTTTTCCCATACAGAACTCCGGTGGGCATTCCCCTCTCGGGGTGGTCCTGGATTACCTCCACGGATTTCGAGTGTAAGCGGTTTAACGGTGCAGTCAATTTTTCCGGGTGCACCTGCACGTTTCCGCAATCACAACTCGTTCGCGTGTCAAACTGACCAACCGCATCCAGCGTCAATCACCCGACACGCAAAATCCGGGCATCTTGGAGGCTGGAGACCATCGAGTGGCCAGTGTTGCGCGCAAACTGAGATTTTTTCCCAGAAAGCTTCGAGGCCATTCAAACGGCAAAGCTTGTTGTACGCTCAGCGACGACGGTTACATGAGAATGTCGTTCTCAGGCTGCAGCGGAGGCGGCACATCTTGCTCGCCCAACATTTGTCGCAGATCAATTTCGATTGTGCGGCAAAGTGCAGACATTGGTACGTCGTTGATGAAATTTTCAAAGGGATCCTCGCTGGAATCCCCGACGCCTTCCATGGTCCAGAAGATCCATGAAATGACGATCGAGATAGGAACCGTCAACCAAATCATCGGTGATCCGCGATCGGCCAACTCCCCAACGATTCCAAACGGGAGCAGAAAAATGAAGATCGAGACGAAGACTCCGCTGAAGTAGGCGTACTGACGAGGAAACGGCGTGTTCTTAATACGTTCGCACTTCCCCTGAAGCGCGTACATTTCCGTTATGAGTTCCATCATGCCCATCAATCGAAACTCTTCCGTCAACTGATCCTTTTCGATGACGCGTTTTAGCTCTTCGCTCTGCCACCGCAACAACTGCGTGGCGGCATTGGCCTGACCACAGACGATCTGTCGTTCTTGATCCGTAAGTAACGCCCCGATTTGTTCCTTCATCGCCTCGATGTCGGTTTCTTGCATGTATTTGCGAGCACTACGCTTGGGGACAAATGCCCATGGTGTTTTTCTTCTCAACTGGAAACGCAACACGTTGATCCAGGCTAGATGCCGATACACCAATGACTGCTGAACCTGCTTTACAACAGCCTCATCCACAGGCCCCGGCGCGTGATGGGCGGAAACGAAGCTGATGACCTGATTGGCCCAAGCTCGGCTGACGTTAACGATGCCTCCCCAGATCTTTCGGGCTTCCCAAAAACGATCGTAGGACTGACTGTTTTTAAAACCCACGTAGAACGCAACCGCAACGCCAATTGTCCCCAACGGCGCAATGGGTAGGCTGCAATCGAAACCTCGTGTCTTGAGGATTAAGTGCATGCCGACGACGACCGAAGCCCAGAGCCCTGACACGACAACGATCCACAAAGCAAACTGTGCAACGAGCGACAATCGCACTGACCTACGCGTATACATCGAACTCAAATCTTCCTTGAACTGGTCGTTGCACTTCGCGGTGTACCGACGGACTGCGGTACTCATTCCGGTGCAGAGAAGCCAGTTCTAGTGCAGACTTACATCGTACTCAAGACTGGAGTTTCAACCGCAGGCTACCAACAATCAGATTGGTCGACGAGAAGACAGCGGCCGCCAGTCAATCGAAGCCCGACAATGGCCACCTTGTCATTACCCACAAGTACGTCGATTGCTCGCTTCCTGAC
>CAYQMZ010000381.1:6703-7553 GCA_964418725.1 uncultured Pirellulaceae bacterium | reverse complement strand
CACGGTTCTCGCGAATGGCTCGTCGGCGAATCCGGTGGATCATGTCCTCTTCGTCAGAGCATTGCAGGTTGATGACTAGGCGGATCTCTAAGTGGTCTTGAACCAGTTCCGCCTGGTTCACGTTTCGCGGCATGCCGTCAAGAATTAACAAGTCTTCGCGTGGTTTGAATCGCGAGAGCGCCACGTAAGCGTTGAGCGCCTTCTTCCAGATCTTGATCGTCAGTTCGTCCGGTACCAGTTGCCCTTCCGAGCTGTACTTACAAACTTCCTGGCCATCGGGAGAGCCAATATCAATGGATCGAAAAACGTCGCCCACGGAAAGGTGAAAGAACCCAGGAATCAGACCCAGAATGCCACCCTGCGTACCTTTACCAACGCCCGGTGGGCCAAACAGTAAGACCGATCGAAACCGTTTCTTCGTCATTTCGATTACCAACTCCGTGCTCGCTAAACGGCGATCTCTTAGTCCTGTTGTAGTTCTTTAGAGCGACTGCAGCAAGCAACGTTGATCCAATGGTTGCTTTGGCTCACAGGTTTTCCTGCACCTATCTTAGCCGACGTTCGTATCGATCAAATGGCGGATGATTCCGGTTTGGTTCAGATAGATCAGGAATCCGATTGCACTGAGAATCGTCAGCGTGAAGTGCAGACGCCCAGGGATCCGCCAATAACCCTTGGCCCAAGCCAGTAGCGTGCCCAACAAGCCTAGTGCCGTCGAGAGGGCCAATGCGACAGTCAACGGAAAGACGTGTTTCAATTCTACTGCCGGACCTTGCGGCCAAAGTTCAGGGCGTCGGATTGAGATCAAAGCCAACACGGCCATTACCGCCAGCACTAGTAAGTTCGTGAG
>CAYQMZ010000381.1:0-6693 GCA_964418725.1 uncultured Pirellulaceae bacterium | reverse complement strand
ACGCAGCCACGTGCGGAAGCCGCCGACGCCGTAGTACATGGTGCCACGCAGCACAAAGGCAACGAACGGCCAGCCAATCACGGCAGATGCGGCAATCCACTTGAAGATCGCCAATGCCATGGCCTTGTTGAACGGAACGTCAACCCAACTGGCATTCTCTGGAGATACGTTCGCTCCCTTGAAGCTGTAGTTGCCGCCAGCCGCAGTCATTGATCCACTCGCCAGTCCGCCGGTGCCCTTGCTGATGACAACCAGACCGTTGTCTTGAGGGCTCTCGGGATCCATGCCATCGATAACGAAACCGGAGATCAACGGAACTGCCCAGCGAGCAATCTCTTGCTCAGCTTGTTGCTTGGCCAAAGCGGCAGCCTCGCGTTCCTCGGGCGTCGCTGCAGGGGTCGGGGCCGCTTCTTCTGCTTCGACTTCCGCGGCGATTTCTTCGACCGCCTTCAAGTCGGCATCATTCAGAACTTCCTCTTGAGCGATGGACACCTGCGCCACGGAGGCAAAAATCATGGCGAGGGTGAACAGCAACGCTGCGGAATTGCGATTCTTCAATTTCCAGTTCACGGGTTGGCTCCGCTAAATATTGTCGATTTCGTGGCAGGCTCACTTAGTGGGCAGGCCCACTTACAATCATCCACCATTTTCTGAGCAGGCTTGCAATTGTTGACCTAATCGGTGCCGAAGAATAGTTTCGACGTCTCGGCAATTCGGATCGTACCGTTTGGCGCAAAATCCGAAAAAACACTAAAGTCGCCTGCGCCTAATCGTCTGTGGACAGAACGTTCCAAAGGGACGACCATCGTTCGGCCGTCAAACGCTGGATCTGCTGCGAAGCTTGATTCCACTCGTATCCACAGTGAATCGCCAGATGGTCTTGGAGCTGATCATCATCCGCTGGAAATTGAAATTGGCAGCGATAGGTGGCGATCGTGCCCGCGGTTGTTGCTGCCGTCAGCAACCTTCCGTCACGCGAAAACACCATGTTTTCAACAGCTTTCGACAGTCCAGCAAGCTGCCGGCATAGCGGAGTGCGCAGATAGGTGTCCCAGAATTGCACGGAGCCATCTTCAAAACCAACGGCCATGACGGCTCCGTTGGGATGGATCGCAAGTGAGGTGACTGGTTTGCGAGTCGCGAGTGGCGAACCCCATGCACTCTCTGATGTTTCCGTGGTCGTGTCCGTCGTTGCCAGTGAATCGGCAGTGAGACTGTTGGCATCTGCGATGTACGGCTTTCCTTC
Organism: uncultured Pirellulaceae bacterium; assembly: GCA_964418725.1. Lineage (GTDB taxonomy): Bacteria > Planctomycetota > Planctomycetia > Pirellulales > Pirellulaceae > CAYNJG01. Next base: position 5,447 of record CAYQMZ010000381.1, on the reverse strand, counting down.
GTAGACTCTTGCGAGAATGAAGCGGTCCTTACGCATCGCTGCGTCTTCAAATGCAACGTTGACTTGGACTGACCGCCGTGGAACTTGCGGACCTGCAGTCGGAGACTTAGACGAGCTATCCAAGTGATGAATTTGTTGTCCACTCCACGCGACGATGGTGTTGTCGCTTGCGAACTTGGCCCCCATCAGGTTCGAACTGGGTTTCCAATCCATGGCAACGGAACTAGCAACATCCGCGGGTTCGCGCAGTAGTTGATCGACGTCGAGTATTTGCAGCAGATTTGGCGTTAGCACTAGTAAACGCGACCCGTCCTCATTGAGTGCCAGGTTTCTTATTGGTGCTTGTGTCACGGATACGGAAGGCGTTGCAGAGTCGAGCGTTGGCACGTTTAGTAGTTGGATGTGACCAGTCGAGTCGCCTGCATACGCGAGTCCTCGGGTTTCGTCCAACGCAATACTGCTGATCGATATGCGTCGCTCATGTTGCTTGCGACTTTGAGTGTCGAAACAAACCAGCTGGTCGTTCGAATAGGAAAGTGCGTATCGCCGATCACTCGTCATGCCACGAACAGGCGTTGGAGGGCGGGTTATGGTGACTCGTCGATGAAAGTATGGCCGGCAATTCCAAAGCCATGGTTTTACATCCGTTTCAGCCTTGGGGTTTAGCGAGGTCAACACCGCGTACTTGCCGCCTTTGGAAAAGCGAATCGCTTCTAAGTTAACGTTGTTCCGCTGTTGATCTCGCTTGTGCTTAATCGTGGACGAACTCGGAAGCACGTAGAACAGTCGTTGTTGGTTGGCGTTGTGATGCTGGTCGTACAGCGTCGCATTCACGTGTCGCGAGGGTACCAGTTCGAAGTCTGCATCGATCATGCTGTTCCCGCCACCTACTAGGCTGGCGGTCGACCGAATGTTTAGCGGTTCGCGCTCGGGTGATACTGTCTCTGCGTCTACCTTATGGGGCTCGCGAAGAGACCGGATCACCCACCGGCGATTCGATCTTTGCAACAATCGTTGGCCACTCGCATCTATGTCAACGAGTCGCCCGGGAACGTCGCTCGATTCTTGACTTTCGCCGTCCCATACGAGCGTCTTGTGCTCGCCATTTTGCCTGAACCCCTGTGCGATGAGATGCTCGTCGACAACCAACCGGTCGGTACTGTCTACTGGATCCGACTCGTAGAGTGACCGGAGCGTTTTTGCGTCCAAGATTTCGAAGCTGTTTTGGTAGCGGACCACAATGGAGTTCGGTCCGGCGAATTCGGCGGTTTGCAATTCGCTGACTTGTGTTGTTGCGGTCGGCTGCAAATCTGAAAACGTCGCTGACGCATCTTGGTCGCCGGTGAGAGGTTGCCAATTCCTCAGCTCTAGTGTGTCGCCGCGTCGCGAAAGCACCTGTAGCTTTGCCGTGTCGCTTTCAACGTGAGTGAACTTGATAGACAGAACCCGGTCGCGATCAGCATCTAGACGCTGGAACTCGCCATTGTCCAGGTCTGTGATGCGGAGCTCGTGGTCGGCCTGTTGTGCTAACCATCTTCCGTTCGGAGAAACGATTTGCCGATTGCAGTTTGGCATCGACCGACATTGAAATGCTGGCTGCAGGTTTGGGAGACGATAGACGTTGGAGATCCCACTGATGCTGGACGTCACCAACATGCTCGCGTCGTCAGTGAAAGTTGCGTGCAGTCGCGCCTCATCACCCAAAGGCTGGCCAAGATATGGAGACCAGCCGGCAAGCATGCGTTGTAGACTGGCTTTCATTGGCCCATTCGGCGCGGACTTATAGGCAGCGGCCAATTGAGCGACAGCCTGTGGGACTTCATCCTGATCCAGGTGTACTTGTGCTGACTGGACATGCTTGTTGGCGGCCTGCAGATCACGATCTCTGACCGCGGTTCGACCACGCAGCATCGCCAACGCACCGACCGACAGGCAAACTGCAAACGCTAACGCAATCGCGATGCGACTGCGGTTTCGCCGCAGGAATTTAGACGATCGATAGGCCAGCGAGTCCGCGCGAGCCTTTACCGGACGATGCTCGAGCCAACGTTGAATGTCTTGTTGCAATTCGACGGCACTCGCGTAGCGACGTTCCGGTTCCTTGCGCAGCGCCATCATCGCAATATTGTCGATGTCCCCCGAAAGGCATCGTCGCAGTGTTGCGGGATTCAATTGCCGGCGGTGTGCAAGCTGGTCGTTGCTAACTCCCGTCGACGTTGACTGGTTGTCCGTCACAACCGTGCTAGGCTTGCGCGGCATCGTTTCGCAGACGGCACGCTGAATGGCGTCGAGTACGACTTGATCGATGCCTTGGCACATCACATCGTAGACTCGATGACCCGACAATAGCTCGTACAGGATCGCCCCCAACGCGTATACGTCTGCGGCAGGTCCGGCGGGTCGCCCCGTGAATTGTTCGGGACTCATGTATTGGGGAGTGCCCAGAATTCCGTGGGTTAGCGTGGCTTGAACCTCCAGCGGCGCTGGCGTCGAGAGTTTTGCGATTCCAAAGTCCAGCAGCTTCGGCGTGCCGTCTTCCGTGACCAAAATATTCCCAGGCTTCAAGTCGCGGTGCACCCAATCGTGTTCGTGCGCGAAGGAGACAGCCTCACAGATTTTTTGAAACAGCTTCAGCCGCTCCTCGATAGACAGCGTGTACTCATCGCAATGCTCGTTGAGTGTACGACCGCTAATGAACTCCATGACCAGATAGGGCTCACCCTGTTCGGTCACACCGGATTGCAATTGCGAAACGATGTAGGGGTGACGTAGATCAGACAACGCCTGCATTTCACGTAGAACGCGTTGGACGATCGGAGGTGCGGCGAGATTCTCACGATGCAGCAGTTTGATCGCCACTTCTTCCTTGTAAGGTTTCTCACGAGTCGCTCGGTAGACCGTGCCAAAGCCCCCGCTGGCGATGCGTTCCTGCAAGATGAAGTCACCGATTTGCTCGCCCAATCGAACGTCCGGCAAGTCCTCTGCGGATAACGTCTGCAAATTCAGAGGCCCCTGTCCGGCGAACTCCGTTCCCACTTCGTCTTCGGCATCGATGAGCTCGAACAACCGATCCCGAACTTCCCGTGGATCATTGGCTGTCTCGCGAACGATAAAGTCGCGACGTTCAGAAGTCGGAAGTTCAATGGCGGCGAGGAACAGGTCGTCGATTCGATCGCTCTGACCGTTGCCGCTCATTTTTCATCCCTGCGTTTCAATTCGGCTTTTAACTTGGCGCGCGCAAGTCGATAGTCGCGTTCCACAGTGCCTTCGGAGACTCCAAACAGCTCTGCCGTTTGTGGAATCGTCATTCCACCCCAGATCCGGGCCTTCAGCACTTCATACTGTCGCGGTTGGTCTTCGGCCAACGCTTCAATGGCGAGGTCCAGGGCTTCGAGGTCATAGCCGTTTTGCTCTTCGATCGCTTCTACGACTTGGTCGAGCGGCTGCAGTTCCGTGTCGGCCAGGGGCTTGGGTTTTCGTTTTCGAGCACGGTCGATCAGAAGATTGCGCATCTGATTGAAGGCCGCGCCGAAGAAGTAGCGGCGTCCTTTCATCTTGGCTAGGTAGCCAGTATTCAGCAGGCGACGTTCAAAGAACTCGTTCACAATCGACGTCGGTTGGTCTCCACCACCCCGTCGCGCAACCACCTTGGCCGCGACGTCACGCAACTCCTCATAGACCAACTCGCTAAAGTCCTGTTTGGCTCGTTCGTCGCCGTCGGCAGCTTTCTGCATCAGTAATGTGAATTCCGAATTATCCACGTGCTCTCCTTTGCGATGGCCCAATGAGGTACAGCAAGAATACCAAGTACCAGCAGCTTAGTTTGGGTTCGGGCACGCTGGCTGCGACCTGAGTCGTGCCAAAGTTCTGCGAGAGAATCAGAAAGTCCGGGAAGTTCACCTCGCCATTTCCGTCGAAGTCGCCTCGGGACCAGAGCCCCGTTGGTTCACCAAATGCTTCGGACAATGCAAGAAAGTCGGGGAAGTCGACCGTGCCGTCAAAGTTTGCGTCGCCGGGAAGTCGGTTCGGCACCAAGTCTTCAACGACTTCGATATCTAGGACATCAACGGTTCCATCGCCATTGGTGTCGAACAGCGAATCCGTAGCTCCGGTCTGAACCGCTTCTGAGATCGAGCCAACGTCATCTCCGTTGACCTGTCCATCCCAAACGAGATCTCCGTTCTGTTGATAAGACAGGATCAGATTGTCAAAGTCGTGTCCGCCTGCCGTACCGATAGTACGGCTGCCAACGGCCAGCCGATAACCGGCATCGGAAAGCTCAAACCCGGCCACCTCTGTATCAACGATAGTGGTATTTGTGCTACCTGCGACACCCAGTTGGAAACGAGTCGAGTCATGTTGCGCTTCCACGCTCAGCTCTAACGTATTCCAGTCCTCGTCGCTGATGATGTCCGCGGGAATGTCGGCATCTGCGTCCGCCACCCGCTCGCCGTCGACGAACAGTTGGACGCTTACCGTGCCATCGGCTCGTCCGACAGCAAAAGTAATTGCCTGCGTTTCACCCGAGAAGAGAGTGAACCCGGGCTCGGTCGTTTCGCCATGGTTGGCAGCATCGACCAACGATACAGCGAAGATCTGTGTGCCGGAGTTTTGAACGCCCAAGTCTCTCACGTCGACAGTGGCATTCCAGCGGCGTGTCTGACCGGGAGCGTCGTTGGCTTGAGGCAAACCGGTTTGCTGACCTCTATCTAATGCCAGGGTCTTGTGACTTTCGTCCACGCCCAATTCCAGTCTCGCGAAACGGTCAATCGTTGGTGCATCCGACGGTGCGACCAAGACGAGCTCGTGATCTGTACTCGGAGCATTTCCGAACAGTAGTTCCGCCGAATCGGATAGCGGGCCAAAGCACGGTCGAGGAACGCGTTCGGATGGCGTTGGCATTGTCGCATCGGTCGCCAACGGCTCGCGGTTTGTAGGATCGACAGAGAATGTCTGGACCGAATCGACTGCCGCACCGACTTGGACCTGGTAGCCTTCCGAGCAGGCGGCAATATCACCGACAGGCTGTTGCTGCCCTGTATCAAGTTGGGCGAAGAATTGGTTGGAAGTTGAGTTGCTGATCGACAGTCCATTGACCATGGCTGGCTCGCCCAACAATGGCAGCGTATCGATACCTCCTTGGCGAGGCGCCAGAGGCAGAAAGACTCCGGTCGCGGATGACTCGGTGACGATTCCGTTTTCGAATGCCAAATCGATGGTGCCATGCTGGTCTGGTGGCAAAAGATCACTTCCCAATGCCAATCTGAACTCTCCAGTGCCTCCATCCGTCGCGTCCAGGAAGGGCCCAACGTTGGCTCGAAAACTGACAACTCCCGTGTTCGGATCGACCTCAGCCAATTCGTTCCATGCCAAAGTCGTTTGCGCGTCACCTTCTGCGCTAAATTGAAAAAGCGTATGTGGCTCGGCAATGCCGTTCGCGTCTTGAG
>CAYQMZ010000380.1:4346-7568 GCA_964418725.1 uncultured Pirellulaceae bacterium | reverse complement strand
CCGATACATGGATCGAGAAAGAAGTGCTGGCGCAGATCGAACAGCTCTTTCGTAGAGAGGATGATCTAGTCGGACTGAAGGCCCAGTACGACAAGATTCTGAAAAGCTATCCCAAACGCATCTCCATCCGCAAACGCTACGCAGATCTGCTGGCGGACCTCGGGGAAACCGACAACGCTCTAAAACAATTCCAAAAGGTTCTGGAATTGACGCCCGGAGATCGTACGAATCGCGAAGAGTATATCGCCATGCTGGGTCGTCTCAAGAAACTACCTGAGGCGACCAAGCAACTGCAGACGCTCATCAAGCAAAACCCAGACGATCCGGAATTGCGACTTCAGCTTGCAGGGCTACTGAAAGAGCAGGATCAGAATGCAGCGGCGGGCGACGCGATTCAGCAATTCCTTTCGGTGGGTGACAAAAGCGAGTACGCATTTCTGCGAGCCGCCCGACTACTGACGCGATTCGAGATGCTGGACAAAGCTCAGGCGACTTACACCGCGTTGAATGCTGCGTTTCCCGATTCGGTGGCCGCCAAGGAAGCATTGGCTGCATTTCTTTATGACCAACGCGAGAAAAAAACGGACGCCATCGCGATCTGGCGCAAGTTGGCTGCCGGAAAAGATCGTTCGCAGCTAGTTCGTGTCGCGCGAATTCTATCGGGGCGACGTGAACACCAGGCTGCATTCGACATTCTGAAGGAACGTGTCGAAGATTACCGCAGCGACCCTGTGTTTCTAGGTCAGCTCATTACAAGCAGTGTTGCGATCAAGGAATTCGAGCAAGCAATTCCTTGGGCCTCGCGCCGCGTGCAAACTGCCAAAACATTGGCCGACCTTGAGGCATCCGTGGTCCAAGCTGCGGAAGTGATTTCGAAAGCCGACAAGGGACCAGAGATCATTGCGCGAATGTCCAAGAACGCAAAGCCTTCTACGCAGCAGGCGTGCCTACTGGCTGAGTTGCTCGAACGCGAAGGTGAATCGAAGCGTGCTGACTCAGTCCTGGCCAAGGCTGAACGTAACCAAGCGGCGGGTCGCAAACTGTTCATCGTCAGCCAGCAAATCCGACTTCTCAACCAGCGTCGTGATTGGCAAAAGGCAGCCGACGCGACTGTAAAACTGATCGCTCTGCCAGGTGGTCGCATGAGCATTCACGTCCGCCGACTGGTGGACTTGTATCAGAAGGACGCGAACTTTGCCGATGCACTGAAGTGGACACGACAATGGAAGAAGCTGTCGCCGGGTAGCACGCTACCCTGGCTAACGGAATCGCGGCTGTTGTCATTGCAAGGCAAGTCCAAAGAATCCCTTGAAGTCTTGCGAAGTGCAGTACAGCAGTTTGACGCAGACTTAGATTTGCGATCGCGTCTGGCAAGCGCGTACGTGGCTGCAAACAAAGTCCCGGATGCTCGGCGAATCTACTGGAGACTGTACGAAGACACTGAGGACGTCAGCTCGAAACTGCGGTGGGCTCAAGAGCTTGGTCGTCTTGCTCGCATGGCGGGGGATGTCGATCGATTGGTAGAGAGCTTTACGCAACGCCGCGCAAACAATCGCAAGTCGATCGTTCCTTTATTGGCACTGGCGGAAGTTCATCGCGAATCGGGCGAATACGAAAAACGTCGCGACGCGTTGCTGGAGGCGACGCGCGTTAAGCCGAACGATGTTGACCTGCTATTCCACATTGCACGGATCGAGGAATCGGAGAACGACTGGGAACGAGCACTCAAAACGTTGGAACAGGCTGAGAAGATCGATGCTACACGGTCCCGGCAAAAGATGGCTCGGTTGCACCTAAGATACGGCGACCCAGATAAGGGTTACGCGTTGCTGTTCGAATTGGCAGGGAGCGAAAAATCTGACTGGCAAGACATTGAGTCGATCGCGGACGCGATGGTGGGGCAACAAGACTGGGAACGCGTTGTCAGTTTTCTCCAGCCGCAGTTGGAACGCTTCCCCAAGAACTATCGACTGGCTTACATATACGCGTCTGCCCTCGAAGAAATCGGGTCTGCGGCGACGGCGGGAGAACAGTTTGTCAAGCTGCTGGGTTTCAAGGATGAAATCCCCAACCGAAAAGCAGCCTTGACCAACAATGCGATGAACATGACGTACGTGCAGCAGATGCGAGGTGTCGTTCCGCCGGAAGCGATGGAATACTGGAGCCTGATGTATCAGGCCCGTTCGGTCTACATGCATCGGCAAGGACGACGAGGCGGCTACGGAGCGGCCAACTTGTCGATGCCACCAAACGTCGACGCCCTACGTGCCTTTGTTCTGACCCACTTGATTGAGCTCAGCCGGCTTGGACTGGACGACGCGGAACAGGAGACGCTGGACCAGGCTGCCAGCAGCCAAGGCATTGCCAACCTCCCAGTATTGCGCCGCGTCTTTCCATCAATGCAGCGAGGTTTTCAAGTAGACGAGACCGTCTTAGAAGATTTCCCCGATGACGAGTCGCTGCTCGCTTTGTGGGCGTTGACCAATATGAATCGTGGCAGAATGGTCGACGACACGCTGGCAAAGAAGGTCTTCGCTACCTTCCAGGAGTCGTACCCCCAGCTTTCGGTGATGGCGGGCATGGTGGCCGCCCGAACGAACCAAGAGATGTTGAAGCCAACGATGGAGTTGCTAGAAAGAATTGATCAGCCAAGCGACATGCTTCTGTCGGTTATCTTTCAGTCGCTGCAGCAACGGGCCGGTAGCTTGGGAGCGTTCGAAGCCGAAGACGAGGGGGACGCGACGACCTCGCTTCGTGAAAAACTCACCAATCGGCTCGTCAGTTGGTATCCCTCAGTTCAGGCGAAACCCGGCTACATGGGACAGCAAATGCTGGCCATGCTGCTGAATTCGCTGCGCCAACAAGAAGACCCGACAGCGTACTTCAAGTTTCTCGATGAGGAAGTTGTCCGTTACCGTTCAGCCTCAACAAAAAACGCTTCTCCATTCGGTCACATGAGCTTCGGCGGAAATCAGCAGTCGAATCTGCTCACACCGTTGTTCTTTCCTCCGATCCAGCTGACCAGCTTTTCCCCTCAGGTGTTATCGGAAACGATTTCGATGGAATCGCTGAGCGCCGCTCCGCAACAATTGCAAATGCAGCTGATGCGGTTCGGCTATCGCAACAATCAGGCACCGCAACCAGAACTACCCACTGAATCACTCAAGCTGATCAAGGATCCGATCCTGCGAATCCTGTTCGCGAATAAGCTGGGCCAAAAGG
>CAYQMZ010000380.1:0-4336 GCA_964418725.1 uncultured Pirellulaceae bacterium | reverse complement strand
GTCGTAAAGGAGGGATTGGCAAAGCTAGTTGAGTCGGAGCAACCGACGATCGACGCATTTCTGTTGGCCGCTGCCTACGCGCAATCGAATGAGAATCCTGTTGAGGCAATGAAGCTTCTGGAGAAAGGCCGCCACTTGCCAATGAGCCGAGCAACTCGGAAACACGTGGATGCAGCCATGGTCGCCAGCTCGCTAGAAATCGAAAAGCTGTCGGATGAGCAAAAAGGGGTCGCGGTCGGGGCCGCACTGCGACTTCGAGCCGCCAAACTGAATCCCGCAGAACGGCAAACGCTAATCCCAGCTTTGGCATCGTTGGGACTGGAGAAGGAAGCTGACAAGCTGGAAGAGCAACAGTCAAAACTGGCGATGTCGGGACGAGCGGTTCCCTTTCCGCAGGGTGGGTTCTTTCCTCAACAGTCCATCGGCACGGGTACGAGACGAATGCCCACGGACCCGATCACCAAACTATTGAAGGATGGAAAGAAAGAAAAGGCAATTCGTGCGATCACGACACAGTTACTGTCTGTTGCGAACAACATGATGGCGAATCCTGGACGTCCCGGCCGCAACTATCTGGATAGCCGAACGCGGAGTCTGATCAGCCGTTACAAACTGAAGGAAGACATTCTGAAATCATTGGCCCCTGGTGATTCTTCAGCAGCGAAACTAAGTCGTTATGCGTCCGTCTGTTTGGCACTAGGTGAAAAGGACAAGGCAAAGGCCGGGTTTGAGAAACTCTTGGAAAAGCGTCCTCAGGACACCCAAACACGTATGCATCTGATGATGATGGCGGACGGCGTCGATGAAATGCTGAAGTATGCCGAAGGGCTTGACCATCGCGCGATGCCCATACTTGGAAACATCGTGCAGCAGTTGAACCGCGGTTATGACACGCCAGTCGAAAAGCGACTCGAACTACTTGACGGTATTCGAAAGCATATCGATCGAATGCCAAACATCGAGAAGGCTGATCTAACCTGGTTAGCCAACTCAACATTTCAGCTTGGCCAACACCTCCACACCCGAGGTTTTTCCAATTACTACACGCTGTATCAGAAACAGCCGGACAACTATCAGAGAGAGCAAGGCCCGCAATCCGAACTTCGGCGTAGCGTCCATGACCGGCTTTGCCGCACGTTGTTGAAGCACCCAGCAACGGCTACTTCCGGATTCAAGTTTTTGCTGGCTGCGCATCAGGCCAACAAGGTCGAAGATCTGGATGTCGAGGAGCTTGCCAAGCGTACGCTCGACATGATGAAGAACAATAAGCGCATCGCAGCTCGTAGCGTGAACACGGTGAACTATCAAATGCGTGGAAAGCCGATGCTTGGCCCCGCCGAGTTCCTAGCCCGTAACGCAGCCAAGGCCGGCGATTTGGATTACGTGAGAAACGAGCTGATCCCGCTGCTGCGCGAAACGGGATTGCGTTCCGAATTGGCCAAAACTGAGGGCTATGTGAAGTTGCTTACCAGCGAACCCAACGAGTTCGCTGCAACTGCAAGATGGTTTGCAAAGACGCAATCTCGAAATAGTCGTCAGCCGACCGCTGCCATTCAGCCTATCGTTGAAGTTTGGAAGGACCGTAGTCTTGGCATCGACATTGGGCCTGTATTGATTGAGGCCATCAAGCCAACCATCCAGAACGGCAACGGGTACGCGGCGGCACCCGTACTTGCGGAATATGCCACTGCGTTAACGAAGCAGAAAGGCAATGCCAATGAGTTCCTAGACTCCATTGCCTTGGCCTATTTGGGGCCGAAGCCTCAGCAGGCGGACTTCGTTAAAAAGCACTACAACCGAAGCCAGATGAATAGCGGCACGCCGAATGCGAGAATCCACGGGTATCAAAACCTTCTGCAGAATTTCGCACAGCAGAAGGAACTGGCACTTCCGGTTGCAATACGATCTGCCGAATTGGGATTGTTGGCAAACAGCGGTTTGGTCCACCAGCTAGGAAGTGGACTCTTTACCACAACCGACGACAAAGCACTCAGCGAATCGAAGGCCCAACTGCAGGGTTCCGTCTTCGTGCAGGACCTAGATGAGTTTCGCGCTTTCGTGATCCCCGAACAACGTCAGACGATGTGGGGGCAAGTACTCAGTTTCATGATCAGCAATTCGAACCCACAGAATCGCGAACGGTTTGTGAAGGACGCACCAAAGTCGTTTGGTTGGGATCTGATCAAAGCCTGTGCCTCAAAAGACGTGCCCAGGTCTTTGTTGGATCTTTTCTCTGGTTACAAGAAGCAGATCGATGGTTTGCCAAAAGAAAGAAAACGTGAAATCGGACTCTTGGCCAAACAACTTAGGCAACAACACTTCCGCAACAAAGCGTTAAGCGAAACCGACCAGAAGACAGTGGACTGGCTTGGATCATTGGTAGGACAGCCGAAAGTATCCGATTTTGCAGAGAAGATCCTCAAGGCACGACGGCTCAGTCAGGTGCAGAAAGAACTGCAAAGCAATGAGAGTTTCTGCCACGAATTCGGTGACCTGATATCGCGCGACCGAAGTCAGGCAAAGCAAGTCTTTGCTCATTTGGTGAAAATGGCAGAGCGCGCAGGTGTCGGAAACGGTTCGGGCTACGGCGGCGGCTACGGTGGTGGTTATGGCGGTGGCTTCGGCGGCAATATCCAAATGTTTGAATTCTATGGCTCCGAGTCTTCCGCAGCAGGCAGCATGTTGGAGGTGCTTCTTGGTCGACACGGCAATACGAAACCCAAACAAGAGCACATTACTTTTGTATTGGACGTGTTGGGCTCCCCGAACACCGAGATTCAGGTCTCGGACAACTTTCAATACACGTTCAACAACGCCTTACAGCAAAACTATCGGCAAAACGGACAATCTCTAGAGCACGTCAAAAAGGCCTATTCTCAACTTGGCGAGTCGATTGGTAACGCAAACGCAGAGCTCATGATCCCGTTTTGGAATGAGCTGCTGCAAAGTCTCTCTAGTGATGATCTGCAGAAGTTTCTGAGTTGGAGAGACGAGCAGCCAACCGACGAAACCAGTGCGTCGCTTGCTGTAGTCGTGCAGGGAGTAGCGCAGTTCAAACAGGGAGTCAAAGAGCACCGTGACGCTGCTCGCAAAGCAGCCAAGGAGTCTCCCAATCTTGCACCACAGCAAGGCCCGTTACCAATCGATCAGTATGAGTACTTCTTGGGAATCATTGCCAATGACGACTTGCCGCTCACGACACGCCAGTTGATTTCCGCTTGGTTGATGCAGCAGTTGCCTGGTTCAAAAGAGGAAGCAGCCTATGCGGCCGCTAACCTGCTGACTACGGACAAGAAGGATTACATTTTCTCGATGGGGGTGGTCCAGGAAGTGTTCTCGCATTTGACTCAAGCGGATCACACCACGGACCGGTGGAAAGCTGTTGTTAAGAAACTGACGGCCGCTTGGAACCAAAAGCTACTACGCCCGACGGGCAAGTTGGCCAAAAGAAAGCAGCAAGGCAACCATCCCTACGCCAACGAACAGATCGCCTTGCCATTGATGGCATTCAACATGAAGCTGGATCAGTCGGACGAATTTAAGAAGCTATACCGTTCGTACGCCCAGAACTTCGGGCACAGCAACGATCTGTTGGCAATGATGGTGCGCTACGATCAACTGAAAGAAGCCGTCCAGCTATTTGACGCGAGATTGCAGAATGGATACCAGTTTCAATCGTACTCGCAGCGATCCATTCTCTATGACGACGAACTGAAGAAGCAGACACCCAAATTTTTGGCGCTTGTGCAGAACGAAGACGAGCGGTACGCCGCTGAGGTCCTGTTAGCCTCACTTTATGATGAGGTTGCCAACGGATCACCACGACAAAGCGGCAAAGATTCTCCTCGAACTAGACGCTTGGATGACGTGGCCAAGCGTTTTGGGCAGCAGCAATTCAGTTCGGACGAGATCAAAGAAGCAGTGTTGTCCTTACTGCTGCAAGTCCACCCAGATGGCATTTTGTTGCCCGAATCCAGGATACGTGAAGAAACCGAGCGGCTGGTCGCCAGCTACGACATTAACGATTCGATTGACGACCGATCGGGGCTCATGCACAACCGACGCATGGTCTACCAGGCTTATGCGCGTAGCGGATTGAAGCATGGCAAAATCAAAGACGTGGCAAAACTGCTCAGTGAAATTGCAGCCACCAAGGTTGATAGTCGAGAACACGGCAAACGCATGATTTTGCAGTCGGTCATAACGCCCGTCATGACGCACATGAAATCGGGCGGGTTCGACGAAATCGAACCGAACGAGCTGGCTGACTTGGCGAAAGCCTATCGAAAGTTCTCCGCACCGAACCAACAACAGCTACATCAGTGGGTGCACAATT
>CAYQMZ010000379.1:0-7573 GCA_964418725.1 uncultured Pirellulaceae bacterium | reverse complement strand
CGTAGATGCCGCGATTCGTGCAATAGGTCTGCGATTTCCGCGGAAGCGTTTTGCAACAGCATCTGAGCTTTGGAGTAATTGCGAATTGGCACGGTATTGATAACCAATGGACTCGGAAAGCAAACGCGGTGGCGAGATTTGATTCACCTGCACGGTCACTCGCTTCACTCCTTCGTCGGTGGCTGCAGTTTGAGGCAAATCGGCAGGGTCGGCGAAAGCGACTGTGACGGTTCGCTGCCAATTGGTGATGTGCGGAATCGTGATGCCGGCTGCATTTACTGGAGGTGACTCTGTCCAGTTGTGAAAATCATCGACGTCGTCCAGGTCCGCTCTTGTCGTACCAAGCGACTCACTGGCTTCGATTCCGAAGCTTGGTGTTTCGTTCGGATCTTCGTAGGGCAGTCCACAGATTTCAGCTTGCAGTCCACGCGCGAGTTGGGCAGCTTGGACGCGTTGTTGGCTGCGTAGTCCAGCCCGGCTTGCGGATGCTAAGCCGCGTAGCGCACCGACAAACAGCAATCCAACCAGCAGCGACGAAACGGAGACTTCGAGATAAGTCATGCCTCGACGCCTGTGTCGTGAATGAATTGGCGTCGTTCGATTCATGGCGAGTCCTCTGCAATCCGAACAGAGACGTGACCGAACTCGACGGTGCCGATGTCATTGGTCAAATAAAGTCTTGGCGATCCGCCGGGTTGTGTTTGCGGAGTGTAGCGGAACGTCCCTAGTTCGCTTTCGTCCAATGCTAGGTGGACTTGATCTTGTTGGGGATCAATCGTCATGCGAATCGTCAGCATCCTGTCCGGAAGGTCTTTCATCTGAAAAAGCGTTCGCTCGACGCCCCACTCTTCCGTTAGCAGTCGCAGAATTTGCGTGTCGTTGGTGGTGCGTGTGATCTTCGCACACAGTGGAACCGTTGTGCCTGCCTGCCAATCAGCTTCAACAAACAGAACTGCTCCGTCGCCGACTGGTTGCGTACTACGACACGAGAATTCGATGCATACGGCCGAGGTTAGGTTCTGAGGGTTGGCCAACTGCAACTTTCGGCCGGCGGATGCTTGCCAAAGACCGTCGGTGATTCCTCCGATCACACCAGAGTCGACGGTCCAGTCGTCTGCACCGTCCCGGTTGGAGTCGAGTGTTGTGGGATCGCTGTTGAACTGTGCTTCGAACACGTTTTTGACGAGTTGCGGTTTGGTTTCGAACGAACCAGCTCGCGTAAGCTGTGGGGATCCGACTTGCTCGAGCGCAACGAAATAGCTTTGAGCGAACTTCTGATCCAGAGTCGTATCCACTTGCTCTGTATGCGACGAGGTGCGCCGGAATGCCAAACGGTCGTCGCCGGAGTGTTGCCAGGTAGCGCCGGCGTTGTCGGATGCTGAGACGCCACCGATACTGGTGGAGTCAATTTGAATCCTTGCAGACTCAACGCCGGAGACGTGTTTGCAGACGATGCAGATTCCGCTGGACGGATTCAGTCCGGCGGTCGGCAGGTCGAAAAGAATCGTCACCCAGTCGACCGTTGGGGGGAGGTCGGACTCCAAAATGGACTTCGAGGCGAGCACTAAGCTTGTTGGCTTTCCCGCTGAGTCTGCGGTACGAATCTCGATGTCCAGCGAACCGTCCACGACATCGCTTTGGGACATGCGAAGACTAACTGCGTGCACCGCCCAACCATTTGCAGCAGTAGGTAGCGGTGGTGCGAATTCATCAGGAGAGATGAACTGCGAAACGTGTTGGTTACTGTCGATCACAACTTCAATTGGCGCAGCAAGCGACTCGTGGCTTGCTCGTAGTGACGGAGTTGAACGCGTTGTGGCCGAGTGATCCGATGTGAGACTTGCGGAACGCAGAACGAATTCCAAATTCGCGACGCGATTCGAAATTGTTGTCACGGGGCCTTGGTTGATTCGACGCGTTAGTGTGTTTCCTGTGCCGCCCAGTCGCTCGTACCGAATGCGATCCTCGACGCCGTCGCCGTTAACGTCGTCGGCGATGAAGTCCAGTAAGTGTGCTTCGTGAGCGAGAATTAGCTTTGCTCGATTCAATTCCGTGGCAATTTGGTGAACGATGACGGCGGACTCGATGGCACGCGTTGTCGGTGACGAAGTATCTGCGGCTTTGCTGGCGACAAGTATCGTGGATGCGATACCCGCCAGCAGCATCGACATGACTCCCAGAGAAATCATGACCTCGATGAGCGAGTATCCGGGTCTGGCTCGAGTAAATTGCGGATCTCGTGACGTCATTAAGGCACCTGCACGACGGGGCCAAGTTCAACGCGACCTGATTCATTGGCAATTGAAATCGTTTGCCGATAGCGGCCTGCCTGCACGGTGATAAGTCCAGCGGAATCAGGAATTCCGAACGCGTTGAACTCAATGTCGGCATCGGTGGCCGTAGCGAATTCGGCGCTGATCAACTGAGCCGCATACGGTTCGGCCAAATTGACCCGGTATACGCTTTGGTGGTGGACGGACGGCGTAACACCAGGCAGGAAGTAAGCGTGCAACGACGGCGAGAAAATTACGCTTTGGGCGGTCGTTGTCGTCTTGGCTCGTAACTTGGCTTGCTCGAGATCCAGTTTTATTCGACTGGCCGCCGCCATAACGCTGCGACGTCCAACGGCGGAGATGAACCGCGGAGCCACGTTGACGCTTATGATTCCCAGTATCAGCACGACGATCATCATTTCGACGATCGAAAACGACGACCTGCGAACTCGACCGCTTCGAGTTGGTTTGGATTGGCTTCGGGGATTTCGCATGAGCTAGTGCTCCGCCGTTTGCGACTGCCGCTGGGTATCAACCGCGCGAAGAAATCGGACCCGTACGTACGGGCGGAGGTTCGTGTCGATACGAACTAGACAGGGCTCCAATTCTGTCGGCCGCTTGGCAGAAGGCCTCAATGATTTCCGGATCCCACTGCGTTCCGGCACCGTGGCGAAGGATGTCAACGGCTTCTTCGTGAGGGCGCCCTTTTCGATAGGCACGGTCGCTGACGATTGCGTCATAGGCATCGGCAACCGCCAACACTCGACCCTCAACAGGAATATCCAATCTTGACAACTTGTCCGGGTACCCGGTACCCGCGAACTCTTCGTGGTGGTGAACGATCCCAGGGAGAATGTGATCTAGTTCCTTAAGCTGATGAAGGATTGCCCAGCCATGGTCGGGGTGCTGCTTGATCTGCTGAAACTCGTCATCGTCCAACGGACCCTCTTTATTCAGGATCGCGTCAGGCACACCGATTTTCCCAACGTCGTGCAGCAAACCGGCCATGTAGATGTGTTGGCAGCGTTTCTTCGACCAACCTAATTGTTCCGCAATGCAACGTCCGAATTGAGCGACACGGATACTGTGTCCTCGGGTATAGTCGTCTTTAGCGTCAATCGCCGATACGAGACAGCTGACGACATCCAGCAGGAGTTTTTCACGTCGATTGAGCAGCTCTCGATTTAGGCCATAGCTGGCCATGACGGAGGCTGCCGATGACAACAGTGAAGCCTCGTATGTGCCGAACTCCGCCTCGCTAGGGGTGCCATCCAGACTGCCAATAAAGCTGTTTGCGCGGTTAGCGGCGATCAACCAACCAAAGCAGCGTGTTCGATTTTTGATTTCAACGGCTACGAATTGTCGCACCATTGGAAATGAGGCAAGTTCCAAGCGGTTGCGAACCAGCGGAGCAGTGGAGAAGTCGTGATTCTGAGTGTTCAGCAGTTGCACCCAATCGAAACCGTAGTCTTCGCCGATGCAGACCGTCCGATTTCGCACGAATGGTTCAAGATCCGTCGACGTAGATTCGGGGTCTATGTTCGCGACGAAGACAATGGATTGGGCTTCGATGGCTGGCCGAAGTTCGGCGAGAATCGAATCGAGCACGTCGGAGAACTCGGTGTCAGCGGCCGCGACATCAAGGCTTTCCATCATGCGTTGCAGGAACGTCAGCTCTTCAAAGTCGCGCGAGATCTGTGCTGCGAATTGGTCCGCGAAACGATCGTGTGTCTCCATGCGATGTTCGAGGCTGACATTTTGCGCGACAAGTCGGGCAAGTCTAATCTGGTCTTCGCCATACGTGCCTTGGCTCTTGGAGATCGCCAACAGGTCCGTGTCATTCCATGGAATAGGAACAACCAATCGTTCAAGGCCAGGCGTTCCCAAGACCGAGGGTGCTGCCTTTGCACCAATCGGTTGCAGTAGTTCGAGCAACTCGGTGTAGCTCTTACTGCCATGCTCACCGCTACTCTGCAGAAGTTGCCATTGATACTTGTTCGTGCGACCACACCTTTGGCGTTCGCAGAGGAAGAAATCTATACCGAGATCTTCGCGCAGCCGGTCGATGACGGGGTGCGTGGCAGGAAATGCATCTAGCAGATCAGTTGCAGATTTCATCGAGGAATCCCAGTGGAGGCAAAGTGCCTTCGGCAACTGAACCCTACGTCAAAGTTGACGAATTCGCGGCCAAAACGCGGCAACCTTGTGCCTGTCTGTTCCGATTAGGTTCCCGATACCAGCGAGGTCTCGGCTGCTCAGCCAGAGACCGGAGTTTCAATAGGTCTCGGCAATCTCTTGGGAACAGCACATTGGTTGAGCGGAGTCGTGGATTGCGTAGGGAAACCGCTCCCTCTTTTGCGGAATTCGCCGTTTGCTGTGGTGGGGTTTTCCTCCAGCGAGCTAACGGTTGTGTCGGTTGAACGGACTATGTTCCCGACCGAGGGGGCCGAAAACAGCCGAGATTGAGTAATGCGCTTCCCAACGCATCATGCAACCTATGTTTCATTCAGACCCGCCAACTAGAAATTCAAATTATATATAGGTTTTCAAATGAGACGCCAAAAGGGCTTCACGCTTATCGAGTTGATCGTCGTGATCATGATCCTGGGAATCCTGGCGACGATTGCTGTTCCAAAGTTTCTGAAGACATCGGCGCGAGCACACGACAACGCGACTCGTCAAAGTTTGGCTGT
The DNA here is from genome assembly GCA_964418725.1 of uncultured Pirellulaceae bacterium. Taxonomy (GTDB): domain Bacteria; phylum Planctomycetota; class Planctomycetia; order Pirellulales; family Pirellulaceae; genus CAYNJG01. The sequence goes on along the minus strand of CAYQMZ010000379.1, from coordinate 2,607 downwards.
GGTTCGCAACGCGATTGAGTTGTACACCGCTGACCACAACGGCGAATTACCTGGACAAGCAGGCATCGAGCTGTCCGTTGATTTGGCAGACTACATTCGAGGCAACTTCCCCGTAAGTTCACCTCAGGCTAGTAACGTCGTCGCTTACGAGGACGCTGTCACGCTGACCGTGGGTGGACCTGAAGGGTGGCGTTACTCGCAGCAAACCGGTGAATTCATTGTGAATTCGGATTCCCCGTTGAGTTCCGACAACACCATTACGTACGACCAGCTTTAGTCGTGTGGTGAGCTTATCGCGGAAGCGATAACGTTTGCGTCAAAGCAAAATTGAGGAATTGCAGCGGGCTTCAACTTGAACGAGTTGTTAGCCCGCTTTGCATTTAAGCCGACCGACGTTGGCTGTTACATCTTGGAGTTAGGAAATAGCGTGTCCCGTATCATCGTAGCCGACGACAACTCTGCACTAGGCAATGTCGTGCGTTTCCACCTTGGACGCGCCGGCTACGATGTGACGTTGGTCAACAACGGTCAGGACGTGCTGGACGAATTGCGTGAGAGTGCGTTTGATCTAGTCATCACCGATCAACAGATGCCCAAGCGAACCGGTTTGGAGGTTTGTTCGCAGATTCGATCGGACATGCCGCAATATGCGGACATGCCAATCATCCTGCTGACGGCGAAGCGTTTGGAGTTGGATGTGGAAGCACTCAAGGCTGAATATGGAATCAGCCGTGTTTTTCCCAAGCCCTTTAGTCCTTCTGAGCTTATCGAGTTCGTCGCGGGTCTGCTCGCGTCGACCGTTGGCTAACGCTGTGGCGGCAGCGAAGCGGGGCAAACCGGTTGGGAGCAAATGGAGGCGTGAACGATGATCCAAGACATTCGCCATCTTGGTCTGAGCAAGCAGATCGGGATTTATCACCTTCTTTTTAGTGCGCTTGCTGTTGGCATTACCGTCATCGGCATGACACTGAATCACTTCTATCAGGAAGTAGCCCGGCAAGAACAGCGTTGCCGGCCCATCTTAGAACGGACTGTTCCCCAATTCCGCATGGACTTGTTGCGCAGTGAAGGTCAGGGCGTGCAGGCGCTAGTTGACAAGTTGCAGCGAGAGAATGACTTGCTGTTCGCTTGTGTGACATCTCAAGACGGGCAGTTTGTCGCTCATTCGAATCACCGGCTCATCGGAAAGTCGACAGCCCACTCGCAAGGTACGTATCGTATTTCCGATGGCGTTACCGAGATTCGTTATCAAGACCCGCAAGGACGTTCGATTCGTGAGTGGAGAGCACCGATTGAATCCGGTTCCTTCGTTGGCGACGTGCGGATTGCCACGCCAGGGAAAGGCTTCTTGGGGCACTTGTTGGCATTCGACAACGCACTGTTGGCGATTTTGGTGCCTCTGTTGGTCGTCGGAGTCGGGTCGCTCATGCTGCGAAGGATTACTCAACCGTTGGCGGTGGTCGAGCAACAATTGGTTCGCGCCGCGAAATCACCGCTGGGCAAACCAAGCGTTGAGTCGGTCGAAATGCGGTCAGCAACTTCGCTAGGTTGGAACCGAGTGGTTGACGAGCTGAGTAGCAAAGAAGAAGTGATTCATGCGTCTCTTGGTGATCGAGAGGCCGCGCGTTGGGAGTCGATTCTGGACGCGGTACCTCTAGGAATCGCAGTCACAGATTCGGAGGGCACCGTCGAAAGCACGAACCAGAGTTTTCATGCCTACTGTGGCGCGAGTGAGGCAGAAGAGGCGGACAATGCAAAGACGATTGGTCAGCGACTTGAGGTAGAAGCTGTCCATGGGTTGCTCACGGAACCCGCGGTACGATCCGTAAGTGACGAGTTTACTCTGGGCGGACGTGAACTGCGCGTGGTGCGTTCTCGACAGCTGCAGAACCGAACGACCCGCGGTCGTTATGTGTGGACGATTCGAGACATGACGCAGCAACGCATGACCGATCGATTGCACTCGCAATTCGTTGATGCTGCGACTCACGAATTGCGAACGCCATTGGCGAATATCAAGGCCTATGCTGAAACATTGGCGTTGGCCGACGGTGTCCAGGTTGAAGACCAAAAAGAGTTTTGCAACATCATCAGCACCGAAGCAACTCGCTTGGCTCGGTTTATCGACGATCTGCTAGACGTCCGAAGTTTGGAAGTGGGCTCGATGATGCTCTCTAAACAGAGCGTTGAGCTGGGCAAATTGATTCGAGAGGCGGTTGATAAGGTCAAGCCGCTGATGGACGCCAATGAGTTGACGTTCTCGGTGAATCAACCAGCAAAGCTGCCGGAGGTCTCGTTAGACAAGGACAAAATCTTTGGCGTGTTAGTAAACCTGCTTGGAAACGCTGCAAAGTACACGCCGCCACAAGGCGAGGTGGAAATGCAAATAAGTATCGAAGATTCGATCTTCGAGGTCGCTGTTCGTGATACCGGTGTAGGAATTTCGAAGGAAGAATCCGAGCGAGTATTTGACAAGTTCTTCCGAAGTGAAGATTCACGCGTTCGCGACAAGGTGGGGACTGGATTGGGATTGTCGATCGCCAAAGAGGTGGTCGAGTTGCACGACGGTACGCTCACGGTTGAAAGCGAAATCGATCAGGGCACGAC
>CAYQMZ010000378.1:0-7607 GCA_964418725.1 uncultured Pirellulaceae bacterium | reverse complement strand
GTGGTACTGCAGCTGCTGGATCTCGCGAACCAGCCAGCTAGTATCTCCGCTACAGAGACGCGGAAGACTGCTCGAACTCCAGTTACGTTTGATTGGAAACGTGATGGGAATCGGCCATGCGGGGCGAGCACAATTCGGTCCCGAGTATCTAGATTGTTGAAATGCTTACGGATGCCCAGGTTCATACTTGGGCATCCGTTTTTCATTGCGCCGTGGACTCTTGGCGTAGTGCGTTTGCATTCTCGCTGATTTGTGTTGCCGGGGAACTGTGTTTGGAAAGCAACGGCGGCACGCAATGGAACAACCCGCCGAATCTGTATTGCGAATACGATCGGCTTATCGTCGTTTACTACATTCCGAACACAAACGGCAAATGTCGAAGGGGGCACTTTAAGGTGTAGCGGTTGAAAGTGTTGGGGTACCCCGCCTGGATTCTTGCCCTCAAGTTGTTAGCTAGCATCCGTCGACTCGACAAAAGATGTACTACGACTTTTTCAAAGGCTAACCCATGTTTTCCTCCAACCGGCTTGCGAAGCTTCTCTCCTGCTTCGCCATAACCGGGTTGCTCACCTCTCCGCTCGGAGCAGCCCAATCGGAAGTTGAAGACGCGCCTAAACCACCTAGAGTCCTAGACGTATCGTTGCGTCAAGGACGACTGGTTGGCCAATTCGTTAATGCGAATGGTCAGGCAATGTCTCAGCAACCGTTTCGAATTACTGCAATCGACCAATCTGTCTCGCTGTCGAGCCTCACCGATAAGGAAGGCCGCTTTGATGTGCGACTGAAGGATGCAGGTGTCTATGCGATCACCTCGGCGGACCAATCGTTGTTGGTGCGTGCGTGGAATCCGAAACTCGCGCCACCGACGACCAAGCCCGGGGTGCTGTGCGTGGTCGATGACGATGTCCAACGTGGACAAAGCGGTTTCATGGCGCGAGTCGGAAATCGGCTCACACCCGTGTTAACGAAGCCAATCTACATTGGTGCCATTGCGGCGACGGCGATCGCGATTCCAGTCGCGCTTGATGCCGCAGATGACGACGAGGACGGAAGCTAACGTTCCTGATACGTTGTCAGTTCATTGGCCGACCGAAATGCCCCAAGGGGTGTCGGTCGGCCTTTTTCATTTGTTCTCGATAAATCGTAATTGTGTCTTCGCGAAAGATGCCAACTGCGGGAGCTGCTCGCCTACGGACGTTGGAGCTTTACGCAAGCTGTGGACTCCTTGCAGCCAGGTGCGAGGTTCGGTACGGTGCTTGGTCTTGCGGAATCTTCCGGTCGTACGCGATTGCCCGTGTCATGGGCCGTCACTGACTTCGAAACCAATGTCAGCTTACGACTTATTCGCGATTCTGCTGACTATTCACATCTTCTGCGTAAAAGGTCATCACCATGGCGAGTGGCACTGAGATATTTTCGCTGGCTGGTGAAACGGCAATCGTCTTAGGCGGCACCGGCGTGCTGGGTGGTGCAATGTGCGAGGCGTTGTCACTTGCGGGGGCGACGGTGGTCGTCATGGGACGCAACGAACAACGCGGCAATGATTGTGTGGATGCAATCGAGTTGGCTGGCGGCAAAGCATTTTTCCAACGCGGGGATGCTTTGGACGCTGAGTCATTGATCGACGCGCGGATGCTGATCGAAGATCGAATCGGCGGCCACGCGAGCATTCTGGTGAACGCTGCGGGCGGCAATAGCGCTGATGCGACGTTGGGTCCGGGGGCTGACTTTTGCAAGCTCTCAGCAAAGGCGTTTGAGAGTGTCTTTAATCTAAACTTGGTTGGTGGCGCTCTCATTCCCAGCCAAGTATTTGGGCAACCGATGGTTGAAGCAGGGAAGGGCAGTATCATCAACATTGCGTCGATGGCTGGAATCATTCCTCTCTCCCGAGTTGTCGGTTATTCGGCAGCAAAGGCGGCCGTAATCAACCTGACCAAATTCCTCGCGCGAGAGTGGGCGACGACTGGCGTGAGAGTAAATGCCATCAGTCCTGGCTTCTTCCCTGCCGAGCAGAATATGAAGCTGCTTTACAACGAAGACGGCTCCTACACCGAACGCGGCAAACAGATCATTGATCACACGCCCATGGACAGATTCGGGAAAGCCGAAGAATTGGCAGGAGCCGTTGTCTGGTTGGCCGCCCATCAGGCGTCATCCTTTGTGACCGGCCAGAACATCGTTGTGGACGGCGGATTCTCGTCGGTGACCATCTAGATCGCAGTTCGCTTGCGGCTGATCACGTTCGGCCTAGCTTGAGCGTTTACATCGCGGTTTTCGACGCGTCAAACGCCGCCTCCTTGCCTCAAGGGTGACTGGGCCAGTCTACTGCCTTGTCATTACCCACAAGTACGTCGATTGCTCGCTTCCTCAGTTCACCCTCCCGCGAAAACACGTATTCCAATGGAATGATGTTCCCGCGGGAGGGTGAAGTGTTGAATGCAAGTTCAACCTTGTGGGTAAACACAAGGTCTACTGCCGCTCGCTGTGCGCTAACCCATATTGGCCAAGAGAGGGGGAGCGGCAACAATAGACGCCAAAGCGGGCCTTGTGCGCTGCGAGGTGGAGTCAATCGTGCTGATTTCGCCGACGTTCGTCTTTACCTCAACCTCATGCCAATGGCTAGGCTGTCGCGGCGAAACGTTTTTCAACAGGACGGACCGACTCGATTCGGAAACGCAAAAGGATAATTGCATGGCTACGACGTTTGTCATCTTTGGTGCATCAGGTGATTTGACGCAGCGAAAGCTGATTCCTGCACTCTATCGAGCCGTCTTGCAGGGGCGACTGCCCGAGGGAACCAACATCGTTGGCGTGTCGCGTAGCAAGCTAGAAGACGATGCCTATCGGGAACGCTTGCGAGAATCGACACAGAAGTTTGCCGGTTCGGACTTCACGGACGAGGCCTGGGCAAAATTCGCCAAGCAAATCTTCTACATGCCCGGCGATATCACGAAGTCTGATGACTTCGTGCAGCTAGGGGCGTTCCTGCAGAAGATCGACGAAGGAAAAGGAACCCGCGTCTTCTATCTGGCGACGATGCCATCCTTATACGACATAGCCTTCGAAAACTTGGGTGCTGCCGGCCTCACCAAAGAAGAACCTGGCAGTCCACGTCGAATCGTGATTGAGAAGCCTTTCGGGACGGATCTCAAGACCGCTCGCGATTTGAACAAGGCGGTGCATCGCGTCTTCGAAGAGCAGCAGGTCTATCGTATCGACCATTACCTTGGAAAAGAGACGGTTCAGAATCTATTGGTCCTTCGGTTCGCCAACTCGATTTTTGAACCCGTTTGGAATCGAAACTTCATCGATCATGTGCAGATCACGGTTGCCGAAGAAGTGGTTGTTGGCTCGCGTGGGCCGTACTACGAAAACGCTGGTGTTTTGCGTGACATGTTTCAGAATCACCTGTTGCAGTTGATGACGATCACTGCGATGGAGTCGCCGTCGCACTATGAAGCAGATGCGGTCCGCAATGAAAAAGTCAAAGTGCTGGAAGCGACTCGACCGCTGCGTGGGGCTGATTTTGCTACCCACACCTTGCGCGGGCAGTACCGAGGCTACCTCGACGAAGAAGGCGTCGCGAAGGACAGCCAAACGGCCACGTTTTCAGCGTTGAAGCTGATGGTCGATAACTGGCGCTGGCAGGGAGTACCGTTCTTCCTCCGCAGCGGCAAGGGCATGTCGTGTCGAACGACACAAATCGTCGTCCAGTTCCGACGCCCGCCGCAGGTGCTATTTGGCGAAAGCACTGGCTTTGAAGGCAACCGGTTAGTTATCCAGATCCAACCGGCGGAAGGCATTCAATTGCATTTCCAAACGAAGGTTCCAGACGCTGGTATGAATCTGCGGATGACCGAGTTGGACTTCGACTTTCGTCGTGCTTACTCCACACCTCCGCCGGAAGCCTACCAACGACTGCTGCAAGACGTCGCGGCAGGAGACGCCTCGCTCTTTGCCCGCAGTGATGAGGTCGAACTCGCATGGGGCGTGATCGATCCGATCATTGAAGCGTGGCAGAGTCCTGCAGCGCCACGTTTGTTACCATATGACGTCGGCTATTGGGGCCCGCAAGAGTGTTCGGATTGGATGAGAGAGCAGGGAGAAGAATGGTTCGACGTTTGCCCGGTCCTTTCGTAGTAGGATAAAGTCTGAGTATGTACGTCCGACTTTGGACTATTGGCCTTTCTCTTTTGGCTGTTGGGCTGATTGCTTTGGCGTATTGGTTCGCCCGACCGTCCGATGAATCAGTGGCGGCGGATTTATCGGACGGCCAAAATCCGGTTACGCGAAGCGACGATACTCAGACGCAGACCTCGGGCCACGTTCAGTCCATCGGGCGGAGCTCTGCGGAATCACTGACCGCAAATGTTTCGTTGCGACCTTCGAATCGACCGATCCAGGTGAATGGTCATGGCTTCGTTTCTTCTTCGGCGTGCAAAGATTGCCACCCGAACCAATATGCTTCGTGGCATGCGTCCTACCATCGAAAGATGACGCAGGTCGCCAGTGAAGAGTCGGTCATCGGAGACTTCGATTCGAAGTTGGTTCGAGCCTATGGGCTCGACTTTGCATTGACGAAGCAGGGCGATGAGTATTGGGTTTCCATGCCGGATCTCGAGGCTGAAGATCTACAGCAAGCCGATCGTGTACAGCAAAAAATTGTGATGACGACTGGCTCGCATCATATGCAGATCTATTGGTACTCCGCGGACGAAGGCAGAACGTTGTCTCAATTGCCCGTGGCCTGGCTAAAGGAAACGCAGTCGTGGGTTCCGACCAGTGCGTTGTTCATCTCGCCGCCGCCTCAGCCACTACGTGTTGGCAAACGACGTTGGAACGAAGTCTGTATCAAGTGTCATACGACGAACGGGCAGCCTAGGATTCATCATAACGATGGGGCTAATGGAGGCGATCTGCAGGTCGATACGCACGTCGCTGAATTCGGGATCTCTTGCGAAGCCTGTCATGGTCCTGGCGAATCACACGTCGCGGCGCATTCCGAGTCCGCCCCAGCGGCGACCGACAGTATCGTTCATCCGGCGAAACTCGATCACGTTCGTGCTTCACAGGCCTGTGGTCAGTGCCACGGCAACTGGCTTCCGGACAATCAAGAAGACCTTGATGCCTACTATGTCAAAGGGACGTGTTTTCGAGCGGGCGAGGACTTGTCTGATTCGCGGCATATCTTTGCATCGGAAGACGACCGCAGTCCGTTCATCGAGTCGTTTCTGCAGCAGCAACCGCACTATTTTGAGGACCGATATTGGGGAGACGGTGCAATCCGCGTCTCCGGTGGCGAATACAACGGCATGTCCGGTTCAAACTGTTTCAAGTCTAGTGATCTGTCCTGCCTTTCGTGCCATCAGATGCACCATGCGGACGGAGATGGCCGCCCGGTCGACGAGTGGGCGAACCATCAGCTGGGCGGGGAAAGGTTGGGGCAAGAAGCTTGTCTGCAGTGCCATGAAGAGTTTCGCGATGCCGATCGCCTGACTTCGCATACACATCACACTGCCTCGTCTTCGGGCTCGGATTGCTACAACTGCCACATGCCTCACACTAGCTACGGTTTGCTAAAGGCAATTCGCTCGCACCGAATCACGAGCCCGTCGGTGCAGGAGAGTGTGCGATACGGACGGCCCAACGCTTGCAATCAGTGCCATATCGATCAGACCTTAGCCTGGACGGGAGAGCACCTACAGGCGTGGTACAGAATCGAGCCTGCTCCAAACTTGACGGTGGATCAGAAGAGATATTCCGCCACAGCGCTTTGGTGTCTTACCGGTGATGCTGGACAACGGGCGCTGGCGGCTTGGACGTTGGGATGGCAACCGGCGAAGGAAGCATCCCGTACCGACTGGGTGCCGGCTGTCTTGGCGCAGTTGCTTGCGGATCCGTACGCCGCAGTCCGTCATATTTCGCACCGGTCTTTGAAAACACTACCGCAGTTCGGCGCGTTTGAGTTTGACTACACGGCCGATCGAGCAGCGAATCAGCAGGGTGCTGTTCGAGCGTTCAAAGTATGGCAACGGACACCCAAGCAGACAGGCGATAATGAGACCGTTTTACTGACTCGGGATGGTAACCTCGCCAGCCAGGAGTTTACGCGACTCAATCGTTCACGCGACAATCGCCAAGTACTGCTGGCGGAGTAAGTGCAGGACTTCGACAAGCCGCGGCGTGATGAGAAATGGGTATTTACCCGACCTGGACTCGGCGTTCGGAAGGAAGCTTGTTCGAGCGGCGTGAATTCAGTTCGTCGGCGATGGCTCTCTTCAAGTCTTTGGCCGAGTACGACCGAGTTGCCCGCACGCGGAGCAGTGGGAGTCCTGCGGCATCAAAGGCTCGGTCGACAAAGTAGTCGCGATCTTGTCGGTCACGACGTTCATGGGATCGATCGTCGACTTCAATCGCCAGCACTGCCTCGTGCGAATCTGGATCGCTAAGTACAAAGTCAATGTGCTTGCAGTTGATGCGATTCTGCCATGTCTGTCGCTTCGCGGTTCCCTTTTCGACTTCGAGTAGGTCAGCGATGCGTACCATTCCAAAGACGTCATAGGTCGACCCGGCGGCACGTTGCAGAGCACGATAGAATTCCTGCTCGTTTCGCGTCATGATGGTCGGCTTCTTGCGATAGGGATAAACTCGGCGTCCGCCTCCGATGCTCGAAAACAGATACCAAAGGATGCCGACGAACGGAATGACCGCAAACCAGTACTGCTGAATTAAGTCCATGATGCTCGCTGGCAAGAGGTGGAAGATCGCGCGAATTTTGCAACCTAGCGTAGTCATGAAAATGGACCAAGATCATCCGGTGATTGATGGCTACAATAGGGCCAGTTAGACGCAAGATTCACCCAAGACAGTCAAAATCGTGTCCACCGAGCTGCAAAAGACGACACCATCCGGCAATCAGGATACAGCCACTAAAGAGGGCTTCTCTCAAAATGCCGACTCTGCCCAGGGCTCAGACGGCCAGCGTCTGCCAGGGTTGCGACCATTGAAGTTTGGCAATGTTGAGATCGGTTTTCCAATTGTACAGGCGGCTCTGTCGGGCTACAGCGACGCATCGATGCGAGTTATCGCTCGACGTCATGGCGCACCGTATACGATTTGCGAGGTGATGCTGGACCAGTTTTTGGTGCACATGAAGGATCGCAAACGCACTAGTCACTTCCTACACATTGAAGACGAGGAACACCCGGTCGGTGGGCAGTTGATGGGGGCAGAGCCTGAACAGTTTTCTGCCGGTGCCATGAAGCTGGTGGAAGCAGGTTTTGATGTAATCGACATTAACTTCGGATGTCCAGTAAAAAAAGTGCTGGGCCGCTGCCGTGGCGGTTTTCATTTGAGTCAGCCGTCCGTTGCCCTCGAGATCATTCGTCGCACGCGCGATGCCGTCCCTGATCATATTCCGGTGACGGTCAAGATGCGGCGCGGGATCGACGATACGCAGCAGAGCCGAGATCAATTCTATGAAATCCTCGACGGTGCATTCGCGGCAGGTGTAGCTGGCGTGACCGTACACGGACGGACAGTCAAGCAACGTTATATCGGGCCAAGCAACTGGGATTTCCTGCGGGAAGTTAAACAGCACCTGGGAT
>CAYQMZ010000377.1:0-7613 GCA_964418725.1 uncultured Pirellulaceae bacterium | reverse complement strand
ATAACGCAGCAACTGACGGGCGATGCGGAAAACTGGAAGACGCGATTTCCGAAGTTGCCTATCAAGGGTGAATTCGAACGTGCGGATGTTCGTTCTGCCCTAGATCGCACCGCCACCAAGGCTTTTCGTCGTCCCCTCGAACCCGGGGAGCTCGATCGGTTGCTGAAGCTTTACGATTTAGCGACTGACCGTGGGCAAGACTCATTGGCGTCATTCAGCCTTTCCTTGCAGGCTGTCCTGGTGTCACCTCAGTTCTTGTTTCGGATGGAGGAAGATCCAGACGCAACGGCGGAACAGCCAACCGCGATCGACCACTACGCGATGGCATCTCGCCTGTCGTTTTTTCTATGGAGTTCGTTGCCCGATGACGAACTGCTCAAACTCGCGGCCGAAGGGAAACTGAACGAGCCAGCCGTCTTGGCAGATCAAGCCAGGAGAATGTTGCAGGATGACAAGGCAAGTGCGCTGGTCGAAAACTTTGCCGGCCAATGGTTAGAGCTACGTTTGCTGCCTGGTTTGCAGCCGGACCCCGACCTGTTCCCTACGTTCGACGATTCATTGCGCGAAGCAATGTCGGAGGAAACGAAACGATACTTTGAATCTATCGTCCGAAATGATAAGAGCGTGCTGGAGCTGTTGGATTCGGACTACACGTTCTTGAACGAGCGACTTGCAAAACACTATCGCGTTGACGGTGTGCAAGGTGACAAGTTTCAGCGTGTGAGTCTGTCGAACGATCGTCGCGGTGGAATCCTGACTCACGCCAGTATTTTGACGCTCACCTCCAACCCGACTCGCACTTCGCCGGTAAAGCGTGGTAAGTGGATCTTGGATAATATCCTTGGCACGCCTCCTCCTCCTCCGCCGCCGAATGTGCCGGAGCTAGAAGAGGGCGATGACTTACTTGGCTCACTTCGAGAACGCATGCAGCAGCACCGTGAGAATCCGTCGTGTGCCGTTTGTCATCGAAAAATGGATGCGTTGGGTTTCGGGTTCGAGAACTTTGACGCTATCGGTGCCTGGCGCGAAAAGGACGGTCGTTTTGCCATTGACGCTTCAGGTGAATTGCCAGGAAACAAGACCTTTGAAAAACCAGCGGAATTGAGGCAAATCCTGTTGGCGAACAGCGGCGAATTTACTAGTTGTCTCACACGCAAGCTGTTAACCTACGCGTTGGGCCGAGCCCTTTCTTTACGGGATAAGTGTCTCGTGGACGATATAGTCGAACACGTAGAGCAAAACGAACATCGTTTTTCGGAACTCGTCATTGGCATCGTCACCAGCGACGCGTTTCGTTTTAGTGGCGGATAGCATCCGTGCTCGCGACTTCTAAGGAATCGCAACCCAAACTTTCAGGTTGGAAGAGGAAAAACGAATGAGTCACAAATGGCAAATCTCCCGTCGAAGCGCGTTACGTGGCCTGGGAACGGCAATGGCATTGCCGATGTTGGACGCGATGGTTCCGGCCAAGGCAATAGCCGCCGCTGCCAAAGCGGAATTGCCGAAGCGCATGGCGTTCCTGTTCGTGCCTAATGGGGTCAACCTTTCGCACTGGACACCCGAACGAGAAGGTTTCGGTTACGACCTGCCGACCATTCTTCAACCGCTGCAAGGTGTTCGCAACGACGTCAGCGTCCTGACCGGACTGACTCACGATAAGGGACGAGCGAATGGTGATGGGGCCGGCGACCACGCTCGATCGGCTTCGGTCTTTCTCACTGGTTCGCAACCTCGAAAAACTAGCGGCGGCAATATTCGTTCTGGTGTGTCCGTCGACCAAGCAGCCGCACAACAGATTGGCGGCCGCACGCGATTTCCATCGATCGAATTGGGATGCGAAGGCGGGCGTAACTCGGGAAATTGTGACTCCGGCTATAGCTGTGCGTACTCCCACAATATTTCGTGGGCATCTGAGACGATGCCTGTCGCAAAAGAAGTCGATCCACGTGCTGTGTTCGAACGTCTATTCGGTGACGGCTCTGCGGCAGCGACCAAGCAACAATCCGAGCGTGCGTTCTTGCGACGCAGTTTGCTGGACTATGTGTCCGACGACGCCAAGCGAATGCAAAAGCAACTTGGACGTCGTGACCAGCAAAAGATTGACGAGTACCTTTCGGCGGTGCGGTCGATCGAACGGCGGATTCAAGTCAGCGAAGACGACAACAAACTTTCCGAGGCGGTTGCCACGTTCACGAAGCCCGATGGCATTCCAAAGGACTTCGGTGAACATGTACGTTTGATGGCGGACATGATGGTCCTTGCTTTTCAGACGGATCAAACACGCATTGCGACGTGTATGTTCGGACGTGCCGGCAGCAACCGCAGCTATCGACAAATCGACGTGCCCGACGGACACCATGACTTGTCGCATCACGGCAACAACCCGGAAAAGCTTGAAAAGATCCGGAAGATCAATCACTTCCATATGCAACAGTTCGCTTACTTTTTGGAGCGATTGAAATCGATTCCCGAAGGCGAAGGTACGTTGCTTGACCAGTGCATGGTCGTCTATGGCAGCGGGCTAAGCGACGGTAACCGACACAATAACGAAAACCTCCCCGTGTTGCTCGCGGGACGTGGCGGTGGTTCGCTCACGCCAGGACGTCACATTCGTTACCAAGAGGAGACGCCGATGACTAACCTATTCATGGCACTCTTGGATCGAGTCGGCGTGGACGTTCCTTACATTGGCGACAGCACGGGAAGCTTGACCAACCTCAGCTAGATCCGGCGCGACGTTAGATGGAACGCGTTACCGCTGATCGATGATTTGGCGTTCAGCCCTACCTCGGCGTAATTGACATGAAATGGTCCGCGTTTCTGCTGCTCCTGTGTTGCTGCACCGTATCGCTCTGTTCCGAAGCAGAGAAGTCTAAGAACTGGCAAAAGGGCCAGGAACTCGCAAAGCAACTCAAGGACGGCGATCTCGATGCGCGTCGAGATGCCGCTCACGAACTTGCCCGGCTGGGTAAAGACGCAACCGCCGCATTGCGTGAACTGATCAAAGCATTGGAGGATCGAGACAAACAAGTCTGGATCGAAGCGACTCAAGCTCTCGCACATTTGGGCCCCGGTGCGGAGCCGGCAATCGAAGCTCTGCTAGTGCATGCGGACAGTGGGGACGAGCAGCGGAGGTACCGAACCGCTTACGCACTGGGGAGCGTGGGCGTCGCGGCAGTTTCCAAGCTCGAAGAGAAGCTGAATCATGGTTCAGATGAAGTGCGAGAAGTTGCCGTTCAGGCACTAGGCTGGATCGGCCCACCGGCTGCCGACGCAATACCTGCCATTGTCAAAAGACTGGGTGACAAGGACGAGCTCGTTCGGTTGCGAAGCGTCGAAACCCTGGGGAAGATTGGCTCGGCATCAACTGACCAATTGATCGAGGCTTTGCAGTCCGATTCTAAGTTCCTGCAAATCGGAGCTTCTAATGCCCTGTCACTGATCGGACACGAGGCAGCTACGGCGGCCAATGAGCTAGTCCGGCTGACCCGAGCCGACGACCCCAAAGTTCAAGCCGCCGCCATTCAGTCGCTTGGTCGAATCGGATTCGCCAGCGAATCGGCAATCCGCGCACTTACGCAGACGCTGCGAAGTACCGATGCCAATGTGCATCAGGCGGCGCTTGAGGCACTCGTTCGCGCAGATGCGGGCGTTCAGCCAGTTGCGGCCAAGCAATTGTCTGACCTGCTGGCGCAAGACATCGATCGACAATTGGCCGATAGAGTCGCTTTGGCCTTGGGGAGCTATGGTTCGCGAGCCACTGACGCTGTTCCAACACTCCTGAATGCAGTTGCTCAGTTTCCCGATTTGCGATCACTTGCGGAAGCTATTGGTCGGGTTGGCCAACGATCAATCAAACCCACGATCGAGGCACTGCGAAACCAGCAGATTTCCGCACAGCAGGTGAACCAGATCGTCGACGGGATGCCCGCGAGCGTGAAAGCTGCTCTGGCCGGCAAACTGGATGATCCTAGTCCGCTAGTTCGCGAAGTTGCGACGCTCACTTTGACGAAGCTCGTTCCTCAGCCAAAAGACACCACGCAACGATTGGTGACGATGCTGCAGGATGACTCTGCTGATGTTCGTCGAGCTGCTGCAGAGTCGATGGCTCAACTCAGTGGCAATCTCCAGGATGCTTTGCCGTCGGTGATGGAGACGGCGAAACAAGAGGAAGACGGCGATACATTGGCTGCGATGCTCCATCTGGTCGCCAAACTGCAGCCGGACCAGCCCAAGCTCGCGAACTACTTGGCGAAATTCGTCGGGATAGAGCCAACCGCAGTGCGTGTGGCAGCGTTATCCGAGTTAGCTCAATTGAAGCGACTTCCGACATCCATTCATGAGAATCTCTCTGAGGCCACCCAGGATGAGAATCCTGATATTCGCGGCCTTGCGATACGGGCTGTGGTAAAGACAGTCGGCAACAAGAAGAACACGGCACGCCTAGTTGTCGCGGCGCTCGAGGATCCAGACGCCGACGTACGAGAGCAAGCGTTGTCTTCGGTTGCTGAACTAGGGAACGCGGCTGCTGCGGCCTTGGATGTAATCGCGAAGCAACTCGGCAGCGAATCTGAGCGGGTGCGAAATGCGGCAGTCGAATCCTTGGCGGAATTGGGCGAAGTTTCACGGCCCGCATTCGATCGTGTTTCGGCGCTGTATGAGGACACGAGCTCGTCGGTACGCATGACGGTCGTCAGCAGTCTGCGAAAGATCGAAGATGAACCTTCGAAGTTGTTACCAACGCTAATCCAAGCCATCGAAGATTCCGAGTGGGAAGTGCGCCAGCGAGCGGCTTACGAACTCGGCGAAATGGAAGAGGACGCAGCTCCCGCCGTTCCGGCATTGCTGAACATGCTGCGGAAGGATGATGAGAGTGATGCGGCTCGCCAAGCGCTTCGCGAGATCAACACTGCCGGGGACGATGCAGTGCCGGTATTGATGGATATCGTTCGCGATAAGGATGCGGGGCGTCGACCCCGTTACTATGCACTCTACCTGCTACGCAAAATGGGCTCGCGGGCCAAGTCGGCGTTGCCCGAACTGAAGAAGCTTGCGGAGGACTCTGACGGTCGATACCGAGAGTATTTCGATCGTGCGATAAAAGAGATCTCTGAGGACGATTAGCCGACGTTCGTCAGCGATCCGTTCAATCCGCTCACGCAAAAGTAGTCCGCCTGCGCAACGGTCCAACAGGTTGCCAATGCTGACGAACCCAATTCGGTTTATTTCAGTTCGTTTGATGGCTCACGCTACGCGATGCATGATCGATCTGGTAATTACGTAATCGAGGAATTACGGACTGTATCAGACGACAACGTGTCGAAGCTTATTTCAATTGCGAATCCAATCACGAGCTAGCGTTGAGATTCCGATCCCGATTTGGTGAAACTTTTAGTGCCAAAGATCGGAGTATCGAAATGCAATTGCGATGGATTGTATCGTTGTTCGCATTCACCGTGATCGTCCAATTGGCGGTTGGCGGCGAGTGCGACTCCTTCATTGACTGTGGTTCCTACACGGCAAACGATGCTTGTTTCTGTGATGGGTGCAGTGACAACTGCGCAGGTGATTGTTGCCTGAGCAACCTAACTAGCTTGATTAAACCTAGCGACCATTGCTTTGACGACTTCATAAGTCCGATGAGCAACTTTATCTTTTTCGAGGACCCGCGGACGCTCACCGAAGCCCGCGCGATCTTCTTTCATCACGAGTTGCCCGACAGCATTGGTTCGTTGGGGCTACCCGGCGGCGACGTTCAACTGTATGCGCTGCAGTTGCGGTTTGCACTTAGCGAGCGACTGAGTGTGATCGCAGTCAAGGACGGCTTCGTCGTCGCGGATATTGATGGCGGTCCGTTGGACGATCTACTCGACGACGGTTGGGCGGACATCAGCGGCGGATTAAAGTACAACTTGGTCCGTGATCCCGTTGGCGGAAATTTGCTGTCGGCCGGGTTCACGTATGAGGTTCCCATTGGATCGCAGCGAACGCTGCAAGACATTGGCGACGGCGAATTCCATTTCTTTGTGAGTGCCGGAAAGCGAATTTTCAATGGCCTGGGCCACTACATGGGGGCATTCGGCTATCGGCTGCCGGTTGATGACAGCGTTCAGTCGTCAGCAGTACACTGGTCGAATCATGTGGACCTGAAGCTGAACGATTGGCTGTACGTGTTCACCGAAAACATCTGGTGGCACTGGACCGATTCTTCGGATACAGGACTACCGTTGGGTGTTTCTGGGCAAGACGCCTTCAACTTTTCCAGCACCAACGTTGCGAACAACGATCTTGTGACGCAAAGTGTGGGGGCGAAGCTAAAGCCGAACGCGAACACCGAGTTTGGGGTCGCCTACGAGTTTCCGCTGACGGACTTTGAGGACATCATTTCGAGTCGTCTGCAGGTTGAGCTGATTCTGCGGTATTAGGCATCGTTCTGCGTTGAACGTTTCGAGTTTTCGTCGTCCTGCGGCAACAAGAACTCGATGTAAGTCGCTCGATTTTCGTGTAAATTGACTTGGTTGTGGCCGTCGTTCAGCGGCGGCCCGCTAAGTCCAATGTCCCGCGTACAATCGAGTTCTCAATGCGTGCTTCCCTCCTCGTCTCCTGTTTGCTTTGCTATTTCGCATTCGCAATTCCGACCCACGCAAAGCAACCCAACATTCTCTTTATCTTCGCGGACGATCAGTGCTTCGATACGCTGCGTGAATGGGGTAATGAAGAGGTCGAGACGCCGAATCTAGATCGCCTGGCTCGCGGCGGTGTCTCGTTCCGAAGGGCCTACAACATGGGCAGTTGGAGCGGAGCAGTGTGTGTCGCCAGCCGCACGATGTTGAATACGGGACGCTTTCTCTGGCACGCGAACGAGGTGCATCCGCATCTGGAAAACGAGCGAGCCGAAGGTCGGTTTTGGTCTGAGATTCTAAGTAACGCTGGCTACGAGACTTACTTCTCCGGTAAGTGGCACGTTGGCAAAATGAGTATCTGCGAAAACGCGTTCGACAATGTGCGGCATATTCGGCCCGGCATGCCGAACCAGACTCCCGCGGGATACAACCGACCAATCGAAGGTCAGCCCGATAAGTGGAGTCCTTACGACAAAAAGTTCGACGGCTTTTGGAAAGGTGGCAAGCATTGGAGTGAAGTCCTGGGTGACGATGCTGTGGACTACTTGGCGAAAGCGGCGGACCGCGACAAACCATTCTTCATGTACTTGGCATTCAACGCTCCGCATGACCCCCGGCAGTCGCCCAAGGAATTCGTGGACAAGTATCCGTTGGAGAACATTTCCATTCCCAAGAACTTCTTACCCGAGTATCCGTTCATGGAATACGCGGGCTGCGGTAAGGGTCTAAGAGATGAGAAGCTGGCTCCGTTCCCGCGGACCGAATACGCAGTGAAAGTGAATCGCCAAGAGTATTATGCGATCATCACGCACATGGATCAGCAAGTCGGCCGCATCTTGGATGCGCTGGAAGCAACCGGAAAGAAGGACGAAACCTACATCTTCTTTTCCGCCGACCATGGGTTGGCCGTTGGGCAGCATGGCTTGATGGGTAAGCAAAACATGTATGACCACAGCACGCGAGTTCCGTTTATCGTCGCCGGACCTGATC
>CAYQMZ010000376.1:0-7619 GCA_964418725.1 uncultured Pirellulaceae bacterium | reverse complement strand
ACCTAGAGGAACACAAGGACGAGAAGACGCTCCGCAACGTTGGTAAGCTCCGCGTGGAAGGCAAGGACTACGTGATGCAGGACGGCGATATCTGCCACTTCCTGTTTAACGTCTAAGGTGTGGCTACCTGCGCGGCAACGGCACAAGCCAGAAGCCCCGCATCACGGAATTACTTCAGGACTTCATCGACGGTTCAGCATGAGTGATACCATCCACCTTGATCAGTTCCTGAAATTGACAGGCTTGGTTGGCACTGGAGGGCAGGCGAAAGTCGTCATCCAGGCGGGCGAGGTCACCGTCAATGGCGACGTAGAAACTCGCAGGCGAAGGCAGCTTCGACCGGGTGACGTGGTGGTCTACGCTGGCGAAGAATTCGAGGTCTCGCTGGGTTAGCGGCGCGACTGGTTCGAGATCCTAAAGCTCGAACTCGTCTTCCGATGCTTTCTTTCCGTAGATCGGAAGATGTCGGTAGTAGACTTCAAGGATCATGGTTGCCAACGAGGTGCAATACAGTCGACCGCCTTTGTCGGTATGTTCCTTGCCGAGCAGCCAACTGCCTTCTGCATGTCCTTTGCGGTTCTGCGTTTTCACCAAGTGATCCCGCATCGTCTTGTTCCACTTCTCCCAGTCGGCTCCACCGTAGTGACGCATCACTTGTGTGGCGTAGTAGTCGTAATACAGGTTTGTTTTCGAGGGCCCGGTTTTCGCGAGCCGTTTGACGCCATTGGCCAAGGCGGGGTGTTCGTGGTCCCATCCCAAGTACATGCGACACAGCAACCCAACGGCCGTGGTGGTCGGCTTTCTGCCAGGCGACATGTAGCCATAGGTTGCGCCATCGTTTGCTTGGACAGAATTCAGGAACTTCTTCACTCCCTGAACCGTTGATCCATTCACACCAAGCTTAGCCATGTGGCCACTCTTGAGTGCCATCAACTGCCAACCCACAACCGATGTGTCACCGCCCGTCATATCACGTGGCTTGTATCGCCAGCCTCGGCTGACGGGATCTTGGGCGTAAGTAATGAAATTCAACGCGCCCTGAGCAGGACGCTGTAGCGAAGTATCGCCAGTCATTGCGTAGGCTTCGGTCAACACGATTGCGGCGAGGCCATGCGAGTACATGGTGCCGCCGTTTTCCCAAAGCGAACCGTTGGACTTCTGGTTGTTGACCAGATAGTAAAGGCCTTTGTGGACGACGCCTTTGTAGTTCCCGGCCATGTGTGTGTTGCCAGCTCCGAGGAACGGCAGTAACGCCATCGCTGTCGCGCCGATCCTGGCTTCTGCCATGGTGCCGTGACCACTGCACTGGCATCGACCGCCCAGGTGGAAGAAGTTCCAACTGCCATCCGGGTTTTGGTGTCGTTTCAGCCATTGCAGAGCGCGCTTTACGGCTTGCTCACTTCCTTCGGTGCCGCCCGCCTCTCGAACTAAGCGTGTTCGTTCTGCAGCACTACGACCAGCGAGTCCACTTCCGGTGAAGGAACCGATCTCTTGCATGAGATCGGTTTCGTTAGCCTCAAACCCAATTGTCGACAGCTCGACCTGCATGGCCGCCGCGTCGCTATCCAACGGGTTATCCACAAGTGACGGGTCTTCCGTTTGGATCTCGGGAGCGTCTTGCACAGAAACATCGGACGAAAGAGCGTCCATGCTGACTTCGACCTGGGCCGAGTTCTCGTCAAGATTCGTGATCTCGGTTTCATTCACATCCGGGCGACCGATCGTCAGATCCGGACTGAAAACCGGCAGTGCCGGAAGGTACCAAAGTGCTAGCAGCAGGATAATGATCACATGCAGCACAAGGCTGACCATCCAACTTGGCATCGCCGCGAAAAGGAGGAAGTGATTGCGGCGTTCCGAATCACGATCCTCTTCCGAGGATTCCTCGGGCGGTTGGGCCGGTGTGGGAGTAGCTAGCGTCGCCGCTGGTGCTGCTTTGGCTGGCGGGGACGATACGGCAGGTCCGGGCGATTCAGCGTGTACGGGGCTGAAAGCGGCTGCTGGCGCCGCAACAGGCGTGCTTTCGGGGACTTCGTCTGATGGTCGGTTTTCTTCTGACATAACGCTCCCACCAATCTGACCCCCGGCCCGTGAGTGTAGATCGGTACATCTAGTCTACCAGACGCTTACCCATTCTCTCGTTAGAAGTTCTGACGGTGGACGGACAAATCCCAGCCTCCGAGTCTTAGATGTCTCAAATGTCGACAAATGGCCACCGATTCCACGCTTGTCGCCAACATTGCCACTGGCGGAGTTACGGCGAATTTCGCTACACTGGTGGATTAGCTTGGCGAGCCAATTCGGGTCTTTGTTGCGTCAATTTGGCATGACCAGGCTAGCCGCCAACAATTAGAACGCGTCGAAAAGGGAAATGTCCTCATGGCTAAAAAAGGTGGTCGCAGCAAGAAGAAAGCCGAAACCGTATTCTTGGTTTGCGAGGAAACAGGCGATTACAACTACTCCGTGCGAAAAAAAGGCGGTGGCGAGAAGCTCCGTCTCAGCAAGTATTGCCCTCGTTTGCGTAAGCACACGATGCATGCTGAAAAGAAGAAGTAAGCAATCTTGGGCCGGAATCGATGGCGACTGACCCTCATAGGGAGGGTCGTCAGTCTCGACTCGCTGGCCATCTTCAGCTCAGCCACAGGCGACGATACATCGCTAAAATCTATGACAGGCTGAGCTTCCGGCGGCAATGACGCTGGAACGCTGCGCTGATGACCAGTGTCAGACGCCAACTCAGTACGGAAACTCCCAATCTCGGGCCAGACTCAGGACGAACCATGGGCAAGCGGTGGCGATTTCATCCTCACGATTCAAGCCACATTCAACATCTGCAGCGGTCCGCTGGCATCGCCCCGGTCGTTGCACAACTGCTGATCGCTCGTGGGATCACCGAGCCGAAGGAAGCTGAACGCTTTCTAGCTGCCAAGCTGAAAGACCTGCGCGACCCAGAAGAATTGCCGGGCATCGAAGACGCTGCCAAGCTCATTCACGACGCTGTGCAGCAGGGAAAGAAGATCACGATCTTCGGCGACTACGACGCCGACGGTATGACCTCAACGGCAATCCTATTGCGCGGCTTACGCCTGCTGCACGCCAACGTTGAATTCTACGTACCTAACAGGATGACCGAGGGCTACGGCGTCAATGACGTGGCTCTTGAAGAGATTGCGGCCAACGGCACCAAGCTTGTCATCACGGTGGACTGCGGGATCGCTAGTTTGGCCGAAGCCGAAACGGCAAAGCGATTGGGTTTGGAATTGATCGTGACGGACCACCACGAAATGCTTTCGGAGTTGCCGTGCGCCGACGTCATCGTTCATCCGGCACTGCCAGGCTACAACTATCCGTTTACTGGTCTCTGCGGTGCTGGTGTGGCGTTCAAATTGATCTGGCGTGTTTGCCAATTGCAAAGCAATGCGAAGCGGGTCAGCGATCGTATGCGCAACTACCTCCTGTCGGCGATGGGGCTTTGCGCGATTGGGACTGTGGCCGACGTTGTTCCGCTTACCGATGAGAATCGTGTTATCGTGCGGCACGGTCTCAAGACATTGAAGGCGGCACCAACGATCGGTGTCGCGGCATTGATCAGGGCCGCTGGTCTGGACAAGAAGCCGGAATTGAGCACCGAGGACATTGGCTTCATGCTTGCTCCAAGACTCAATGCAGCCGGTCGTCTTGGGCAGGGGGAGTTGGGGATCGAGCTGCTTTCTACCGACTCTTACGAACGCGCCGAAGAGTTGGCGGCGTACCTGAACGACCTGAATGCCACACGCATGAATGTCGAAAAAGAAATCACGCAGGCTGCCAGAGAGCAAGCGGAAAACGACTTCGGTAATGTCGAAGATCTCCCCGCCCTCGTGTTGGCCGGCCGAGGTTGGCATGCTGGGGTGATCGGAATCGTTGCCGGTCGACTTGCTGAAAAATTCTATCGTCCGACGATCGTGCTGACGCTGGACGAGGAAGGCAAAGAGTTGGCGATGGGATCGGGACGAAGTATTCCCGGGTTCAACCTGAACAAAGCACTCTTTCATTGCCGCGAGCATCTGGTGAAGCACGGTGGGCATGCTGCTGCTGCCGGCCTGCGATTGGATGAAGCCAACATTCCTGCTTTCCGCGAAGCGTTCAGCGAATACGTTTCCAGCCAGCTCTCTGCGGAGGACTTTGAGCCGAACCTTCAAATTGATGCCGAGGCTTCGCTGCCCTCGCTAACGCTGAAGACTGTAAAGCAATTGGAGGAAATGGCACCGTTTGGTCAGAGTAACCGCAGGCCAACGCTTTGTGCACGCGGTGTGCAGTTGGGGAATCAACCGAGACGCATCGGCCGTGGTGAAAAGCACATGTCCGTGATGTTGCTGCAAAACGAAGTGCGGTTAAAGGCGGTTGCATTCAACCAGGGCGATTGGGCGGAGACAATGCAGGCTCACGATGGGGCGATGGATGTCGCTTATCGTCCGGTGCTGAACGAGTACAACGGTCGGCGTAGTGTCGAAGTGCAGATCGTCGACTGGAAGCCTGCCGAGAATCTGAGCAAAGCTGCCGGCTAGTCAGCTCTAGCCTTGATCTGCAATTTGTTGGCGTCGCTGACGAATCATGGCCCGTACGGTATCACGCTTTCGCTGTTGTGTTTCGGAGGCCTTGATATAGCTTTCGAAATCAGTCCGAACCAACCTGCGAAACGTCGGGTCGGAATCGAGGCCGCGAATGCGAAGGTATAGTCTGGGGTTGAGCGGAAGGCGATAGGCCAACGCTCCGAGTTTCTGCAGGAACGTGTACTTCACGCACTCGTCGACGATTTGGAACGGGTTGGACGTGCAGTTGTTCGTCGCACAGCAGCGGTAAAGGTAGTACACCTCATCAAGCCCGGCTCGATCGCTTCGTTCAAGCGACTTCAATAAAACCGTCTGCTTCTCCTTATTCTCCAGGCGAAGCGAAGGTGACTCCCACACAAACTGACCCTGGACGACCACACGCTCAAAAACCATTTCTTGCGTAGACAAGAATCGGTGCATGCAAAGCAAGGTTCCCGCCAGCCCGTTCTTGAATCCGAAAGAGATACCAGGCGGTCCGGTCGCTTCTACCGAGTAAACGAAATCATTGAGTTGATGGGTGGGCTGATTGGAAGTTTGGTTAATCAGCTCTATGTCGGTATGCAGCGGGTACAAATCGACCGACGCGCCCGAATCAGTTTTGAAACGAGTTTGAAGATGATTGATAAATGAGAATCGAGGTACGGGCTGGCCGTACTGGTCATGCACGATCTCTGGCCCGTTTTTGCCACGCCTAGTTCGAACGTTGGAAAAGTTGAAGGATTGTCCGAAGACGTCAACGACACGCAGTGGAATGTTGGCCGTCCAGTACTGCCCTTCGTGGTAGAAGAAGTCCACCAACACGTGCTTGTCGTCGTTGGAACGGATAGAGATCGACCGTTTCGACGAGAGGTCTACTTCGGTGGGATCTGGGGCGCGATTTAGGAATCCGAACATGTATCCAGACGCGAAAAGGGGCTGGCATTTGAGCGATCACCGGTACAACTCGGCACCGTGCAGACATTGTCGGGTGCCCGCGGTTCGCTGGCTACAGCAATCGAAAACGAATGCCTTTGCCCCTACGCCAAGAGTTCGCGAGGGTTGATGATGTCTTCCAGCTCCCATGCCGCATCGAACGCATCGCTCCACGATTCGCAATGGGACGACTTTAGTAGCGCGGTCGAGGCTGTTTTCATCGTGACGGGAACATCAGTCAGTCGATGAACCACGCTCTCCCAACCGGGGTTATGCCCTAGAACGAGAAGTACTTCCACCTCATCGGAAATAGCACACAGCTCGTACTTCAGTTCTTCCGGTCCAGCGAGGTAGAGATTGGAAACGAATTCCGTCTGAATGCCGTCCTCCCATTCCCCTAGCATCAGCTGAGCAGTCTCTCGTGTGCGAGTCGCATCGCTGCTGAGGATTTGCTGAGGTACCCAGTCACGCTGGCTGAGTTCCGCGGCAATCATCGGCGCGCTTCTCTGCCCACGCTGGTTAAGTGGGCGTTGGTGATCCGTTTCAGCTGGCGACTTCCACGAGCTCTTCGCGTGTCGCATTACAACTAGTCGACGTTCCATGGCTACTTCATCCCGATCCTTTTGACCGGAAGTGTACTCGTGATGAGCAAATCAGCCAATAAAAAAGGCTGCCCCAAAGATTGGGGCAGCCTAATGCGAAAAATCTTGGCAATGTGCCGACGTTGGTCGCTTAGCGACGCTTACGCAAGCCAGCTACACCGAGGATGGCGAACAGAGCAAGTGCTCCTGTTGCTGGCTCAGGAATAGCACATGCTTCTTGCCAGTGAACGTGGTCGATTTCGATGCCGCTACCACCGGTCATGGTCAGCGTGATCGAAGCGATGTTGCCGTCAGTGTTTTGGAAACCAAGGAAAGTGTCTTCCGCGGTTTCGCCAGTGAAGAAGTCATCAGCCAAGTCGCCAGCATCGATGGCTGCAAGCGAGTTGCCGCCCATGTCAAATGCTTCCAAGCGAATGTTGGTAGAGATTCGGTCACCGTCGGTGAAAACAAGACCTGCATTCTTCACCGTTCGTGCGAACGAGATAGAAATCGAGTTGCTATCAGCGAAGTAAGAAAAACCGTCGTTGCCCTGACCGTCAACGGAACCATCGTCACCGTCGACCGAGTCAGTGACTGAGTTCATCAGACCTGAGAACGAATTTGGATCAAGGATCGCGCCATTGTCGATCGTTAGAAAGGGGTCAACTGTGCCGAGTTCGAAGTCCTCGATCCAGCCAACGCATTCTGCACAGAAGAAACCAGACGGAGTGTCGCCGGTTTGCAGATAGGCCGAAGGCCCAAACGTAGTTGTTTCCGCATTCGATAGACCAACCATTCCAAACAGGATGGCGGCACAAAGTGCGATTCTGGTTGTATGTGTCATTAGACCACCTTTTAACTTTGTTGTTCGTCGTTAGTTGCTAGTCGTTTTTCGCAGTGTGGCCCGAGACCCCGAAACCACCCTCAGCGACCGATTATGTCGCCAGTTCGGGGACCCGTCAATAAAATAGGAAGAATAAACAGACTAAGTTGCAGTCCGTTTACATCCGTGCAGAAACTTCGCAGTTCTGCGTCGTCGAGCGACAAGAAAACCTGACACGATTATCGCCGCGACCAAAAACTGTTTGCCTTCGCTAGCAGTCGAGCGTAGTCAACTGCTAGCAAGAGTCGCCCATTGGCCATTAGGAAGCCGCTTGGTTTTAGGAATCGGCTGTATTGGTGGCGGCCGAGAATCTTTTGCCGAGCTTCAACAAGATCGCGTCATTGCGATGGACATGGTCCGCTGGGCATCGCCCCGGGCTGAAATGACGGAGCCCAACACTTCAGACTTTGGCTTTTTTGGCGTAACAACTGCGTTGACCGGATTTACGCTGAACATTCGGAAGAGTACTGTATTTGCAGTTCGTTTTTGACGATCTTTAACGAAGTGGTCGCTCTCACCGGCGACGTCGAAAACACGTCAGGGAGGCGAGTAAGTCTCCCTGCGAAATAGCCGCCAAGGCAGTGTTTTCATTCACATGGCGGAATAGCTCAGTTGGTTAGAGCAGCGGAATCATAATCCGCGTGTCGGGGG
>CAYQMZ010000375.1:6778-7621 GCA_964418725.1 uncultured Pirellulaceae bacterium | reverse complement strand
GCAGTAACCTGGATGAGGGCGTAAGTCGTTGGTTCTGGTTTAGATACGGATCACTGCTAACCCCAAGAGCGTTACATGAACTTAGACATCATGTTCCTTCAAGCAAGATAGATTTCAGTACAGCCGAACACAGAGGGTACCCGATTGACGAACTCATGTGTTGGTGGACAGAGGCGTACAAAGGGAACACAAACACTGATGGCCCCACACCCCCACGAAAGACAACGAGTATCTTCGCACATACCGAATTAGACGCGTCTCAGCTAACGCAGGCACGTTATAGGATCTTGTCGACAGGACCTCGTCCCAACCTCTTGGTTGTCAACATGGACGTTGACGATGATGCAACGGTACACCGAATCGTTAGTCTCGCGCCAAGTAAGTTGCGGCTCATCGGTGGACTAAGCGAGTCGGCGTGCGAACAACTCATTGAGTGCCTTCCTAAGTCTCCTGACATTGGATTCGTCGATCTTCCCGCTGCCGAAATATCGAACAAGTCAGTGCGAAGGCTAATTGACATCGAGAGCGTTTGGAATCTTTCAGTACCCAAAGCTAGATTGTCGATGCAGCAGGTGCTGAAATGGAAGAATGAACGCTACTTCAAAATGAACTCATTAGTGCTTCCAAACGAGCTAGAGTCGGCCTTCGATACGCTGATGAAAAGGCGCATAGCTGGCTACGTGTGTGGATCACAGGCTTCACAATGAACGCGTTAGCCTAGCGACTACTCACCTCAGTTCAGGCCTATCATTCGCAAGGCAAGTACCAAGGGAAAGCTCAAACGCAAGACCACCAAGCGAGCGACAGGTACGACGTCGACAAATAGCATCGATCTGAAAAAGT
>CAYQMZ010000375.1:661-6768 GCA_964418725.1 uncultured Pirellulaceae bacterium | reverse complement strand
ACTTTCGAATGGCATCATTAGTTCTACCTGACGACTTGGAACCCGCCTTCGACAAACTGATGAAGAGAAACATCGCTACGCAAGTACGCAGCTCGAAAACTCCGCCGCTAGTGCGCTAGCCGGCGGAATTGCCGAGGCTCAACGCGAAATGCCAAAGAAAAAACGCATCGCGATGAGAGAGGTCAACAGTTACCCGAAGGTAACCGCCGAACGCTTCTTCTCGCAGATGCGTTTTCGGGAAGGATCAAGTTGCTCAAAGTGAGCTTATTTCGAGTCGCTTAACCGTTACGTCGGCGGCGAACCATTGCTCCAATCAAGCAAGCGACGAGCATCGTCATATGCGAGGCAGGTTCCGGAACCGACTGAGCCCCCGCAACGTCCTGACCAAAGTTCGCAGAGAGGGAAAGGAAGTCAGCGAAGTCAACCGCGCCGCTGCAATCAATGTCACCCATCTCGTGGCCTGCGCCAGTCACGTTCTCCTGACCGAATCCGGCTGAAAGCAATAGGAAGTCAGCGAAGTCAACTGTGCCGCTGCCATCCAGGTCGCCACCAGTATTCGGGTTGCAAGTTGGCTCGACGGCAATCGCCTCAATCTGCTCGAGCGTCAAGACGCTCAAGATCGGGTTGTTGTCAGGTACGCCAAGCACACCACCGCCAAGTGAGATATTCAGGTCGCCGTCGCCAGCAACCAACTCGTGCGTGTAGACCACGCCTTGTTCCTGGTTGTTGACGCCACCCTGCTCAACTTGGACCACGATGTTGTCGACCGCCAATTCGTCTTCGATCGTGATGTCGAAACCACGGTCACAGCACGATTCAGCAAACAGCAACTGCAGCTTGTACGACTCGCCTTCTTCGACTGGCAGACTGACATCGAGACCAGGAGGAACGTTCCATCGAATCGAACGCATGGCAAATGCCAAGTTGGCATCATCATCAGTGTCTTGCGGATACGCTGGAGCATGCCACTCAGCAATTTCGTTGGCCACTGTGATGTCGATTCCGACGTCCAGCAAGTCATCGTTAAACTCGTTGGTACCGTCGAGCAACTGGGCGTCACCAATCACCAATGGATCGCCGAATTCGTCTTCGCCGGATCCACCCAAGTTGATCGCGTGGACAAAGTCGCCTTCGAAATCCAAGTCGGCTGCAGAAGCGAAGGTACCAATCGCACCCTCGATTAGGTTCAAGGAATCCGGTTGTTGGATAGCGAAAGCCGACGAGTCATACTTTTCGTACAAGTAATTGCGCACCGATGTCAATTCCTCGGGAGCAAGCGCACGGTCGTAGAAAATTACTTCTGCGATATCAGCGTCACTCAATTCGCCAGGAAATTGGCCGGCACCGACCAGGCCCAAACCACCGGGGCTTCCCAACGGAGCGGTACTGGCGGTGATGTCTTCACCATTCGAATACAGAAAAGACTCAGTCTCCGTGCCAACGACGTCAGTAACGTAGACGAAATCCTGCAGTGCAGGTGGATTCGAACCAGCGAATCCGCCGGCAAAGTGCGAAACGTTGCCAGCCCAGAGACCAAGCAGCCAGTTGGAATCAGCACCTTGCAAAGTTCTTCCACGCGTTTCGCCCCAGTATTGATTAACTATGAACGCGGTATAGGGTCGCTCGTCCTGGAAGAAGTCGATGACCTCCATTCCATCCGCGGTTGCTGAATTGAATCGCACGGCCGGTTGACCGTTCATCGCGTCAACAGAGTAGGTCGGGCAAGCCGTCGCTGATTCTAGCGGTAAGAATGCACTGAAATCGTTGCCGCTCTTATCGGTCCACTCCTCAACGCAGTTGTCAGCCATGACGATCGTGTCAGCGTCACTTGCGTCCAACCACAACTGAAGGCCATCGTCCACGGGCAGCTGTGCGTGACAAACTGCGAAAGAGACGGCCATAACCGCCAAACTGGTCAGAATTTGTCTAAACATAGTTACTCACAATCAAAGAAGTCACTGCAATCCTAAACTCTTTACCTGCTGTTCCATCAGCTCACAGGTGTCTTACCAAATTCCCTATAGCCAGATTCAAACCGACGAAACAACGACGTCTTGCATTGCACGAATCAGTTTTGAAAGTTGCTCTAAGGAATTGCCACTGCCTCGTTTCCAGCGCGCGTTCCAAGTGCAGCGTAAATCTGATGGTCGATACTCTCAGACAAAAAGTGAACACTACCGTCACCCATCACAAAGTTGGCTCCGCCCGGGTGATAGCTCTTAAATCCACTGGTGATCGCCCACAGGATCAACGTGTGTCCGCCAAGATTCAGGATGTCCTGCTCCATGGTGTTGATCGGGATGCTCATGCTCGAGACCGGAAAGTTTGGCACGAAGGCGCCGTTCCATACGTAGTGCGACGGAATCGTTTCTCCGCAGAGCACCGTCTTGCTGAGCCCATCAGTTACACGCTTTATCTGTACTGTTTTTTCGAAACGTCCAAACATGCCTACGAAGGTGCCGTCTTTCTCTTTGCAACCACCGCCGAACGTTCCGAAGTTGCAACCTTGGCAACACCAGTTGTCCTTCGATGGAGTGTTGTCAGGGCAGAAGGGGCAGTTGTCCGGATGAGTCGGCCCCATGGAACCTGGATAGGACAGCATCGCGCTGTCTACCGGATTGGTGCCAGGCGAGTCGCCTCGCTTAGTTAAGATCGGCGTGTTGCCAGAGGTTGGGTCGCTGGCACACATGTAGATTTCAACGGGTGTCGTGCGAGCCGGTCGGTTTACCCTCGCGGTCAAAGGTTGTGTGAAATCGAACATGTCATACTGAGCCTGCGCTTCGACGAACGGCAGAATCGAAGCGGCCCAGGTTTTGGTATTTTTGAAGGGGTAGTCGGATCCGAACGGAAACTCGCCGTTCGAAGACTCGTAGTTCATCAGCCCCAGCCCGACTTGGCGGAGATTGTTAATACAACTGGCGCGGCGAGCCGCCTCCCGAGCAGATTGAACCGCCGGAAGTAGCAACGTCACCAGCATCGCGATGATCGCAATCACAACTAGCAACTCAACCAACGTGAAGCCACGACGCGAGAGCGAGTGATCCATGTTCAATTTCATGTGCTCCTACTTCCTTCCTCAGGAATCCCTTGGGCAAGTCCGCACCAGCCGGCAGTTTGGGCGCGACACTTTAGTGTGCCCTTTGTAGTGAATACCGCGATTGTGCCGATTGTTCCGTGTTTTCTAGCGAAATAGCCCGCGAAAGGCAAAATCGGTCATCAGACTTTGCGTCAAGCCTCTGGCGGCGTACTTCCCGCAGATTGCCGGCGATCGGACGAAGAAATCCAAGCAAATTCGCGTTATTCCAGTCTCAAACCGCGGTTCTGCGGTATTAGTCGTGGGAGGACTGGTGATGCTAGGGGAACAAGACGAGCCGCAAACTGCCGCTGACAGTGACGACGTTTCGCTAAACGAAGCCTATTCGATCAAGTTCGTTCAACTGCTGGCCCAGTCGCAATCGGCGATGTTCGCTTACGCTGCAAAGCTGTTAGGCGATTCCCATGAAGCCCACAACGTTGTGCAGGAAGCAAACTTGATCATCTTGAAGAAGGCAACTGACTTCGATCCAGAAACGGATTTCATGGCTTGGGCGGCGAAGATCGTTTACTACCAAGTGCTCGCGAACATTCGTGATCGAAAACGACAGCGACTCGTATTCAGTGAAGAGCTGATTGCAAGACTCGCTCAGTTCCATGTTACGTGTGACATTGACGACCGTCGTGTTGCGATGCGATCTTGCATCGAAGAATTACGTGCCGACCAAAAGGACCTGATCCGGCGCAGGTATTTCGAGGGTGAATCCGTGAAAGCGATATCAGATACGATCGGCAAGTCTCACGGAGCACTTAGAAAATCACTCATGCGTGTCCGACGAACTCTTATGCAATGTATTGAGCTCAAACTGGGAGAGTTGTCATGACACCGACACCCGAATTCTACGAGCCACCGAAAGAACTGATCGACCTGGTATCGACGCAACTGGACGGCACGATCGACGAGACATCTCATCATCGTCTGCAAGCCATCCTGCTGGAAGATGATGAGGCTTGCCGTTGGTACGACGGTGTCATGTCAGTCCACGCTATGTTAACGCTGGACGGCAAGCACGACACGCTTGAATTGCCCTCTAAGATCATTTCCGAGGGTATCGATATCGCCGCGCTGAGCGCAGACGCGATTGCAAATCAGTCGATGGATCCCTCGCAAGATGCCCCAAGAGATGCTGCGCGACCGTCAGGCGGTGCTACGTTCACAGAACCGCTCGCCCCAATGTTGCGTCCACCGGTGATGGGAACATTGCTCGCAGTGGTCACCTTGTTCACGGCCGTTTGGTTTCTGGGCAGTGCCCCCCAAGAACGAACTCCATTTCGCGGCGAAGAAATCGCGACAGTGAAGAACGAAGTGGGCCTTCGTTTCGCATACGGTGTTGATGGGAATCCGTCGCCTCGACAAGGTGATCCTCTGAAGACAGGCGTCTACAGCATCTTGGACGGACTCGTTGAAATTGAATACGCATCAGGTGCAAGGGTTGTCGTCATGGCGCCCGCCGAGTTTCAGCTGATTGATGAGATGCGGATGGCGTTGCTCGACGGCCGAGTCTCAGCAGAGATTCCGGAATCGGCCATCGGCTTTACGGTCGATGCCGTGGGCTGTAGTGTCGTCGACCTCGGGACAGCCTTTGGCGTGGCGGCCGAACGAGGAAAAAGCTCGGACGTGCATGTCTTTGAAGGACAGGTCCGCGTAGAGATTCCGGATCAGGGCGGCACCTCGAACGAACCATTACAACTGCTGGCCGGCACAGCATCGCGACTGAATCCACTGACTCCAATTCCCTCGGGAATCGATATGGACGACGGTAACTTTGTACGACAGCTTGGTTCGCCGCGAGACGAGTATGCGGATGCCGTGCTCGGGCTAAAACCAGTTGCCTACTACCGAATGGAACCGGAAGGCGACGGTCAATCATTGAACGACTCGTCCCCGTCTCAAGCGCACGCCAAGATCCACAACGCGCCCAGCGGGTCGCCCTGGAATGGAGGCAAGGTGGGTTCGGCGCTGGAGCTTGGCGGCCCGATCGCTCAGACGTTTGCCATCGCGGAAGACTACCCCAAGTCGAAGTCGAATGAACTGTCCATTGTATGTTGGGTTTATGCGGACTCGCGTCCCTCATGGGCTAGTATCGCGAAGAACTGGGGCAATCCACCAGTGCGTGGGCAGTTTCACCTGGGATTGCTAGATCACACTGGTGAGTTGGCTGCCCATATTGTGGATGCAAGGAAACTCGAAGGAGATCGGCCGACGAGCGAAGCTGAAGTCTGCGCACAAGATTCGATCCCCTTGCCGCTGAAAGAGTGGCACCACGTCGTGATGGTTGCGGATGGATCTATGCTTCGTCTATATCGCAATGGCGAAGAAGTTGGAGCGTCGCCCTACGACACCCTCTACGAGAATCCTCAACTGAAGGCCCTAGCAATTGGTACCAAGCTGAACAACTCCGGGGATGCACCCGCTTACCCGCGTTGGAGCATGTGGGACGGGCGACTTGATGAACTGGCAATCTTCAATTTCGCCTTAACGCCCGAACAAATTCGCGAACTGCATGACCTCTCCAGTCGCGAGTGACTCAAGCGATACTCACCGAACTTACGGCATCAGTTCAATATCAAGCGCGACCTTCTTGTCCTTCGACGAAACAACCAGATCGTCCGCTTCGAAACCTTTCGGGATGTAGCTGACGCCAGGCTTGCCCATGCTTGGCGGAACCTTCCAGCTCTCGACGCGCACTCGGTATGTGCCGGGGATCAGCCCATCACCATCCTCGAACGTGGTGACAGAAAACTCTCCATCCGTTTCGAACAACGCGCGACCGCCGCGTTTGGGGTAGCCTTCTTCGACTTCGATCGGGGCAAAAAATACTCCACCGGGATACGAGGGAGCTTCACCTTTAACCGTCACGCTGCCTGATACGGCTACCGTTTTCGGTCGATCGGAACCGCTGCAACCAAGCGAAAGCAACAAACCAGCCGCCAACGCAATGACGGGCCCAAATGGTTTTCGAATTGCACCGCGAATGGAAATGTTACGCTTCATTTGGACTTCATCAGGGCTT
>CAYQMZ010000375.1:0-602 GCA_964418725.1 uncultured Pirellulaceae bacterium | reverse complement strand
GTGAGTTACCGGCAACGCAGGATTTCCTCGTCACAGCGCACCCGTTCAATACCTAATACCGGATTATGGGCTTTTGTCCCCTATGCGAAAACAGCTTTATTTCAAGCGTCTCGAAGCCCGCTGGAGTTAATCACGGGCCCCTTTGAGTGTGCAAAGCACCTGTAACGAACTTGATGAGCGGGTTCCGCCAAGTCATGATCTCGCAAGCTTTGGATCACGATGAGGCCCACAAATGAAGTTCCGTTACCCAACCGCATACTACGCGTTGACGCTTGCTTTGGCATTGCTATGCATACCCGACGCCTTCGCGGCCCGCATCTTCGTTTCGCAGGCACCGAACGCATCCGACAACAACGTGGGCAACTATCGAAATCCACTGCGAACGATCGGCGCGGCGGTTAAGAAGGCGGATTCAGGCGACACAGTTGTTGTTGGCGCTGGCGACTATTCACAGGAGCAGAATGGTTTTGGTACGGATGGCCTGTATGTACTTAATATTCATACTATGATTTATCCGGTTAATGGCTTTTGCAATCAGCTTTCAAATATTTAAGTTACTCTCAATAACAAAATAGCGCCTATCTTAAAAATCCGCAAATACA
>CAYQMZ010000374.1:6987-7651 GCA_964418725.1 uncultured Pirellulaceae bacterium | reverse complement strand
TATCTGTTGGAACCGGACAGTGACGAAACTGATTGCTTGCAAGAAACAAGTTCGCAATTCTAGATAGCGCATGACACAACTGGCTGTTCGCTGGCTCCCTCCAACCGTTGCAGTGGTTGAAATTGAATCGCGGGGCAGCAACTGGAGTTTCACCTCCAACACTTCGTGGCCGTCTAGGGCGAAGCAAATCTGGGGGCGCAACGATAGCCTCGGAGGTCCGCTGGCCACGGAAACGAAACGCTACTTCTGACTGAGAAGTGTGCCGCGATACGTCCGTTGATCACCGAACCGTGCGAATTAGTGCGTCGGTGCTATACGACTCACGCTACCGGTGTTAGAACGACACAACGGCAATCGCCAATCTGCGAAATCGCTGGCAACTTAGCTTCGCAACTTGTTGTAGTCCATCAAATCAGACACGAAACGGATGCAGACAAAATTACCCAAGCACAACATTGTCCTTCTGGGCGTCGGGCACACGAATGCGCATGTGTTGCGGATGTGGCGGATGAAGCCCATCGACGATGCCCAATTGATTTGTGTGTCCAATCATTGGAAGGCAAGTTACTCGGGCATGCTGCCTGGTGTGCTGGCGGGACAATATGAGCCAGAAAGAATGGAAATTGATCTGAACCAGATTGAAAAGATGATTCCTTTGTTGGTT
>CAYQMZ010000374.1:0-6977 GCA_964418725.1 uncultured Pirellulaceae bacterium | reverse complement strand
CCTCAGTGCAGCGGACGATACGCTGCTTGCCATCAAGCCGATGCAGACGTTTCTCTCGCGGTTGGAGAAGAAGTTAAAGCAAGTCGAGCAATCTCACGATCGGCCGATTCGAATTGCGATTGTCGGAGCCGGCGTCGGAGGAACGGAGATCACGTTCTGCTTGGGTGCTCGACTGGAAAAGTGGTTTCCCAATCGCAAATTCGAGCTGAGCCTGGTGACTTCGGCTCAAGACGTAGCGACTGGCTGCATACCGTCCACGGTATCGATGGTGGAACGAGAGTTGGCTGCACGAAACATTGCGACAGTGACTGGGCGACGCGTCGAATCAGTCCAAGAAGGCGCGGTCAAGCTGAGTGACGGTTCGGAATTGCAAGTCGACATTGCCGTTTGGGCTACCAGCGCAACAGCACCGCCGCTGTTGGGGCAACTTGGTTTGGAAACCGATGATCGAGGTTTTCTCTTCACGCAACCGGACCTGCGTGCACTAAAGCAAGATGACATTTTCGTCGTCGGTGACTCTGGCACGATCCAGCAGAGGCCTACTCGCAAAGCTGGTGTGTACGCGGTTCGGCAAGGCCCAATTTTGTGGCGCAACATTCAGAGCTTACTGAAACGAAAGTCGTTAGAAGACTATTCACCGCAATCGGATTTCCTAACTCTGTTGAATTTGGGAGATGGAAATGCCATCGCGCAATATATGGGTAGAACGCTGCGTGGCGGCTGGGCTTGGCGACTGAAGGATTACATCGATAGCAAATTCATGCGGATGTATCAGGATTACAAACCCATGGAGATGAAGTGGGAACCTCCTGATGAAGAATCGCAAATGCGTTGCACGGGTTGCGGAGGCAAGGTAGGCGGATCTGTCTTGTCGCGTGCCTTGCATCGACTCGATGTACCTCAGAACGAGCACGTCATTATCGGATTGGACGAGCCCGATGACGCGGCGGTCATCCAGTCTCCAGGCGGTCGGCCGATGACCGTGACGGCGGACTTTTTTACGGCTCCGTTGGATGATCCCTACATCGTGGGCCGGATTGCGGCATTGAATTCGGCGAGCGATGTCTTCGCGATTGGAGCGAAACCGATTGCGGCATTAGCACTCGTCACGATTCCTGTTGGCTCGCCTCGTCGGCAGGAACAGGTGCTGTACGAAACGCTGGCTGGGAGCATGCACGAGTTTCGGCAGATGGATTGTTCGTTGGTTGGTGGTCATACAATCGAGGGACCGAATCTGACTGTTGGGTACACGGTGCTGGCGGATCAAGGTTCCCATGAACCTCGAAAGAAGTCGCTGCTTCGAGCGGGTGACCAGTTGGTGCTGACAAAGCCGCTAGGTTCCGGCATTCTACTCGCGGCGCATATGCAAGCTCGCTGCCGCGCAGAGTGGATGGCAGAATTGCTGGAGATGATGCTGTTGAGCAATCAGCCAGGCGCGACGTTAGTCGATCGATTCGATATCCCGGCGCTCACGGACGTTACTGGGTTTGGTCTGGCCGGCCATTTGATGGAAATGCTGAAACCAACAGGACTCTCGGCGAGGCTGCATATCAACCAGATTCCGATGATCTCGGGAACTGCGGAGATGCTGTCTGAGGGAATCGAAAGTACTTTGGCTTCCGCGAACAAAGACAACGAAGCGTTTGTGGTCGGCGAATATTCGCTGCGGAATCGACCAGAGTTCGCCGCGATGTTTGACCCGCAAACCTGTGGAGGGCTGCTATTGGCTGTCGCCCAGAAAGACACGGAGACGGTGCTTTCCGAGTTGAGCAACCAAAGCAATGTACGCGCCGCGGTCATCGGAGAAGTTGTGGCAACAGATGGCGAAAGCCAGTTGATGCTGGCCTGAAGACCGCTTGGCTTAGCGTTATCGCTTCTTGGGGCCGGCTTTTCATTGTCACTTTGGGAACATCGGATGTAGTCGGTGGGTCCAGCCAGGGAACAGCAGCAGCTTTGATTTTGTCGAGGGCGTATCTGCCGGGGCCTTCGGAAACGATTGGCGTTTTTCGATCATCTCCAGCAACGTCCGATCTGTGAATGCGTCCATCAGGGCAATTAAGTCATTAACCTGCTGATCGCTCAGTTTCAAATCGCCCATGTCGTCGCGGTTGACGGTTTGAGGGTAGTCCGTTTTGCCCCAACGCTTCGGCTCAACATCTCGTCGATTGTAGAATTCGACGACCTCGCGCAGTGACATGATGGATCCATTGTGCATGTACGGAGCCGTCAGTGCCACATTGCGTAGCGACGGTGCACGAAACTGTCCAAGCTCACCCGACTCTTTGGTGTGTCGCCCTAGCCCCGCATCTTTGCCGCCGCGCGATGGCACGCCCAAGTTGTCATAGCCGAAGTCGCTCAGCAACGGAGTGTCCCAAGTTGTAGGCTCCAGTAGATGGCAATCCGCACACTTTCCTGCGCCGCGAAAGACTTCCAAGCCACGTTGCTCTGCGGCAGTTAGAGCTGATGTCTTGCCAGCCAAAAAGTCGTCAATTCGAGCATCGAACGGACGAAATATGGGCTCGCGGAGAAAGGCCACCAGAGAAAGGTAAACGTGAAAGACTAGCTTTTCGTCTTGCTGCCAAGCTTCCTCGCCGAAACGCGATCGGATTTGCTTAGCGTAGTTAGATCGACGTAGCTTTCGAGCCAGTTCGGACTCGTCCGACAGATTCATTTCGTTGGCGTGAAAGAACGGTTGCTGCACCTGCTCGAACAGATCGCGCGCTCGACCGTCGTGAAACAGGCCGCCTTCCCAGGCATAGATTTCCTGACCGTCGGGTGTCAGGAAATCCTCATAGGCAAAGTTCGGTATCAACGCGGCGTACATTAACGACGGAGCGTTCCGAGTTCCGACGCGATTCTGCACTGCGCCTTTGGAGACGGGTTTCGGATCTGCAAAAGCATGACGTGCTTGATGGCAGCTAACGCAGCCCTGTCCCACAGGATTGGACAGTGTCGTATCCAAAAACACGTGACGTCCAATTTCGGCGTCACCAAGTGGTTTGCTGGGTAATTCTTGTGCGATGGTTGTGCCGATGGCCCACAGAAGAATGACCAAGCTCAGATACGATTGCGACCAACCCATGGGAATGACCGAAAAGCTATGCGTTGCTTTTAACGTGGCGCAGTGCGTCGCGGTTGGAACTATGGCTTCAGCATATGTTTGCCATCGGCAAACTTTTCGTGGCAGGCATTACACTTTGTGATGAATGTTTCGTAGTGTTTTCGGGCCTGGGTATAGTCGCGTTTCTTAGCCTGTTGATACAGCAATCGTCCGTGCTCACGCATGTCAGTTGCCAAGGCGTTCCAAGCCTTTTTGTCGTCGCCATCAGGGCCACGCATCATCAGCAGATTGCCATTCTCGGCCAACACAAGCGAGTTTGCTTTTACAGGCTTCCAAGCTCGTTTGTCCGCTGGCTCGCTTTTCATCGATTCTCGCAGACTCTTGTAAAACGGTTCGAAGGCGTATTCCATGAACTCGTGCATGTCCGCTTCGACGGGCTCAAGTTTGGGAACCGCTTTGTCTGCCGCGTTCATGCGGCTCAGGGATGCGAAGAGAATGATGAAGAGGGCAATGGCAGAGAAGGGCAACAGTTTAGCGTATCGCATGACTTACTCATCGTTGTAGGTGTGTAGAACAGCCTCGATTGTAAGTTGTGTCGCGCGGCGCAAGTAGTCCCAGGATTCGAATTCAGGTGTCTCGACTTAACGCGAGGAACCAGTCAGCAATGCCCAGTCAGCAGGTCCCAATCCGTCAGCAAAACGGGGATATCTCAGGACACTTCGTGGACCAAGATGCGGTTGTGAGCTTCCGCTCGGAAGTCGCCACTGGCCATAAGGACAACAAGATCCGCGGTCTTCAGCAGGCCTTGCTCTTTTCCCCATTCGTCGATGAATTGTCGAAGAGATGAGCTGTCAACGGGAGCTCCCGCAACGGGCTCGATGCCCCAGAACAAAGCCATCTGTCGTAAGGTCTGCTCTTTTTCGCTAACGGCGATGCTGGGAATCAGGTCACGCTGTTTCGATTTTGCCAGGGCCGTGCGTCCACTACGCGTTTGAATCGCCACGGCTTTCGCTCCCAATCGTTCGGCAATTTTCCCGGCTCCGTGAACCACAGCCTCAGTCACCGGGTGGACTCCAACGTGTGACTGATCCAGCATTGGTCTTGGCTGCCGCGCTAGATGTTGCTCGGTGGCCAGCATGATGCGATTCATCATGTCGACGGATTCCGTCGGGAAATCTCCAATCGCCGTTTCGCCAGACAGCATGCACGCATCGGCGCCGTCGAGAATCGCATTCGCGACGTCGCTTGCTTCCGCGCGAGTGGGACGGCGACTGACTTGCATGCTATCCAACATTTGAGTGGCGACGATGACAGGTCGGCGATACCGAGTGCACGTGTCAATGATTCGTTTCTGCTCGACGGGCGTGCGTTCGATGTCGATTTCCACTCCCAGGTCGCCTCGGGCAACCATGATGCCATCGGAAGCGTTCACGATCTCGTCGAGACACTCTAGTGCTTCGGGCTTTTCAATTTTGGCGATCGTCATTGCGCGACTTCCCAGCTCACGCAGCATGACTTTCAGTTGTCGGATTTCTTTCGCCTCACGTACGAAGCTGAGGCTGACAAAATCGGCGCGGTTCTTCGCTGCCCAGACAGCCCATTCGTGGTCTTGCGGTGTAATCGATGGAACACTCAATTTGACGCCGGGTAGGTTCACGCCTTGCCGACTTCGAAGAATCCCAGGGGCGTAGACTTCACACGTCACGCGATCGGGCGACTTCTTCTTGACCCTCATTCCCACCGTGCCGTCCGCCAACAGCACTCGATCACCCTCGCTCAACTCCTCCAGCAGTTTGTCGTAGTTGCTCGTCAACTCGTTGGGCTGCGTGGATTCCGTTCCCGGAACGAAATGGAACTCAGCGCCTGCCGGACAGTCCAGCGGATCTTCGACCAGCGTGCCCAGCCTGATTTTTGGACCTGCCAGGTCGACCAGTATTCCGATGGGGCGTTCTTGCTGGCTTGCGGCGCTGCGGATCTTTGCCAGCATTTTCTCGTGAGATGCCTGATCGCCGTGCGCGGTATTCATACGAAAAACGTCGACGCCCGCTGCAATCAATTGGCCGAGTTTCTCTTCCGTCGAACATGCGGGGCCGACAGTTGCGACAATCTTTGTGCGGGCACGTTCGTCGATCGGTTGGTTTAAATTCGGCATGTCTATTGTGGCAGTCCAAGTTTGGGCAACAATTGGCGGTCGGCTTAGGTGGCAACGAACGTTTCCGCCTCGAAAGATCACGGCTTTGCGATTGCGCCTCGTTGACGCTGCCAAGCCACGAGCGACACAATAGCACTGTCCTCTTCTTTGTCGCAATATCGGGGGAGTGGAGACTGCAGGGAAGTCTGGAGAATCGTGTGGAAATGGTGGTGAAGGCGTGCATGTCTGGCGTCCTTCTAATTGAATCTTGAAGAATCGGGCCGTTTTCATTCGTTGTGAGCAAAATCCCTATTGAGCGAGCGGCGAGTTTTGCAGTCGTTCCTGATCCTTGAAAGTTTGGCCTCGGGCCAATGAACCAATGTCGAATACAGCTCCCACACCTGACAAAGATGCTGACGCACTCGGCGGCAAGTCGGGCAGCTTTCTAATGCCCATTCTTCTGGCGGCGGTCGTGCTGGCAGGTCTGGGGTTCGCTGTATCTAAGATCCGGGCGAACAGGCTGCCGGCGATGGAGCGAGCAGACTTTGAGGCCGCAAGAGCTCGTTGGGAGGAAGCGAAAGTTGAGAGTTATGAAATTGCGGTCACTGTGAGTGGTATGCAACCTGGAAACTACGAAGTAACCGTGCAAGACAACTTGGCGACATCTGCGACGTTTGACGGCCGCGCGTTGAAACGGCAACGCACGTTTGGAACCTGGGCCGTGACCGGAATGTTCGATACGCTGTCGCGAGACTTAGAGACCAACGACAAAGATGGAAATCTGATGCTGCAGGCCGAATTCGATCCTGAGTATGGCTATCCGACGAAGTATGCTCGAATCCAACTGACGACCGGTCACCATGACGCATTGCAGTGGGAGGTCACAAAGTTCATCAAGAACTGACTGCTCACCATGACGTACTGGAAAGACAAAGTTGCAGTGATCACGGGCGGTTCGGCTGGCTTCGGTCGCGAGCTTGCCCAAGCGTTTGTCCAACAAGGGGCCCGAGTTGCATTGGTCGCTCGTGATGCTGCTCGTTTGGAAGCGACACGTGAGGAGTTAGGTGAGTTGGCTCATCCGTTTGTGGCCGATGTCACGCAGGATTCCGACGTGGAGCAATTGGTCCAGCAAGTGACGTCGCAGTTGGGGCGAGTCGATGCGTTGGTCAATTGCGTCGGGAAATCAACACGGGGTGCTGTTCTTGATACGACGCCTGATGACTTCCGACAATTGTTCGAGCTAAACTTTTTGACCGCAGTGCGGTGTACGCGAGCCTTTGCGGCGGCTTTAAAATATACCAACGGTCACATCGTCAACATCGGGTCACTCGCAGCTAAGTCAGCGTCCCGATTTATTTGTGCCTATCCAGCCAGTAAGTTTCCGCTGGCGGCCTACTCGCAGCAGCTGCGACTCGAGATAAATGAGAACGCGTCGGGTGCCGGAGTTCACGTCTTGCTGGTGTGTCCAGGACCGATCGCTCGCCCCGATGCTGGGGAACGCTACGAAGAAATGAAAGGCGTTCCCGCTGCAGCTCGCAAGCCTGGTGGAGGCGTGAAGCTGAAGGGAATCGATCCAGCCAATTTGTCGCAACGCGTACTTCGCGCTTGCGAACAACGAAAGCTGGAGCTCATTGTGCCCGCCAAAGCCAGAGCACTGTTCGTGATAAGCCAATTGTCGGCCAGTTGGGGCGACTGGCTGGTGAAGAAGATGACTCGCTAGTGTGCTGAGTCGTTAGTTCTCTAAAAGGTAGGGCCCGGTTCCTACCGGCCTTTATGCGGTCCAAC
>CAYQMZ010000373.1:5990-7654 GCA_964418725.1 uncultured Pirellulaceae bacterium | reverse complement strand
TGTTGCTGAGTGACGTCACGATGCCAGGACTATCTGGGCCAGAATTGGCGGAACAACTTGCAGCTGAGATTCCTAGCTTGGCAGTTCTTCTTGTGACGGGTTACGACGGTCGGCTGACGACAAGTTTTCCGTATCTCAACAAACCGTTTTCGTCTGACGATCTTATGCGGCAGGTACGTTCGGCGCTGGATGAGGCCGCAAACAGCTAACGCCAAACCGCTTACAAAGTTTTCTTCTGCGTGTACGTACCAATCACGCTCCGCGTGATTCCACGAGCAACTTCGCGCTTATCACGTTCTGAACGAAGAACGTGTGAAAACAGTCTCGCTAGTATTTTGCCCACCGAAAATCAACGAATTCGTTAGCTGTCGTTTCGCACGAACGGTCGCAAATACCAGTCTCGGAAACTCACTAACCACAGTCGACAATCCTCAGCAGCCAACATGGCGCAGGGCACGAGGAAAAGCGTAACCGCCGTGGCGAACAGTACACCGTAGGCCAACGAAACCGCCATCGGGATCAGAAATTGGGCTTGCAGAGACCGCTCCATCATCAGCGGCAGCAACCCGGCGAATGTCGTTACCGACGTCAGCATGATCGGTCGAAAACGTCGTACACCAGCCTCAAGTGCGGCCTCCTTTAGTGACACACCTTGCTCGCGTCGGCGGTTCACGTAGTCAACCAAGACCAAGGTGTCGTTCACCGCTACTCCGGCGAGAGCTAACATGCCAAACACCGACAGGTACGATGGTGTAATGTCCATAATGATGTGACCAAGTAGAGCACCAATGATCGCGAATGGCACCGCCAGCATTACAAAGAACGGCTGAGTAATCGAGCTGAGCGGAATGGAAATCATGCCGTACAACGTGAAGAACAAAATCACGGCACCCCAGATCGTTCGCATCTTGGCTTCTTCGGCTTCTTGAACGTGACCGGTGTAGCGATACGTCAATCCAGCATTCGCGTCACGGCACATCGCATCCAGTTTTGGTGCGATCTCTTGCGCTATGCCAACCAGGTCAACCGTCTCGTCGACGGGCTGGGCTTCTACGCGAGTTATTTCTGCTCGATCGTTGCGTTCAACATACGTTGGTGCTTTACGGAAGGACACATCGGCCACCGTATCCAGCGGTACTTCGGCACCTCTCGGCGTACGGATCTTCAAGTCATCAAGAGTCTGAAGTTGCCGACGATCCTGCTTGGGCAATCGAACCATCACGCGAATACTATCCACGCCGCGCTGGACACGTTGAGCTTCTTCGCCAAAGAACGCCTGACGAATTTGTCTGGCCAACGTCTGCTGATTCAAACCAAGTTCAGTGGCCAGCGGCTTCAGCCGCAACTCAAGCTCATCCTGGCCTTCATTGATCCGAGCAGATGCTGTGCTGATGCCTTGGTAACCTTCTAACATCTCGCGCATTTCTCGAGCCAACTTCACCTTGGCATCCGAGTGCGGACCCCGCAGCTCGATCAGCAGGTTTGAATCGTCAAAGTCGCGACTGCGGACCATTGCGGAGTCGGCGTAAATGCGAAACCGCTCGGCCTCCGGCACTTTTCCGATCAGATCGGTCCACGCCTTAGCGATTTCAGAGTTTTTGGGCCCCGGTACGGTGCGTTCGTCTGGCGACAGAATCTCGACGGAGATCCCTCCAACTGACCGT
>CAYQMZ010000373.1:0-5980 GCA_964418725.1 uncultured Pirellulaceae bacterium | reverse complement strand
CCCCGGACTCGATCCGCCAATCGTCTTGCGATAGTTTTGAATCATGGGCTCGCCAGTACCCGGGTCGATGAACTCTTCGCGTTCTCGAATCTCTAACAGCGCCGCCTCCATGCGATCGACGTACCGAGCGGTTGTCTTTAGAGGTGTGTTGTCTGGCAGTTCGATGATCGCCGAGATCCGTTGACGATCAACGCTTGGAAACGAAACGAACTTCAGCCGACCGCCCATACAGTAACCAGCCATCGCGAGCCCCATGCATACGAACGCCGCCAATACGACAGCGCGATACTGGACTGCAACCTTCAAAAGCGGCTGATACGCTCTGATTACGAATCGCTCGAGGCCCGTCGCGACGGCGGCCTGAAATCTTGCGAAGACGTTCTTCCCAGGCTCCAGCCGCATGTGCTTCAGGTGCCCCGGCAAAATCAACTTCGATTCGATCAGTGAAAACAGCAGTACCGGTGCAACGACAGGCGGAATCTGCTGTGCGAAGTCGCCCCATGAACCTTCGAAGAACATTAGTGGAACGAACGCAACCATCGTGGTCAGCGCACCGAAAGTGACAGGCGTCGCCACCTCATGCGTGCCATGGACGGCCGCTTCCAAAGGCGGCATCCCGGCCTTCAATTTGGAATAGACGTTCTCACCAGTCACGATGGCATCGTCGACCACAATTCCAACGACGATGATGTAGCCAAACAAGCTCATTACGTTGGCGGTAATGCCGAAGAATGGCATCAGCAACACGCCACCGGCGAATCCGACGGGGATACCAATTACAATCCAGAACGCCAGCGTCGGTCGTAGAAAAAGCCCCAAGACGATCAGCACGAGCAGACTGCCCTGTGCCAGAGAACCGACCAGTGTGTTCAATCGCCCACGAATCTGCTTGGAATCGTCATCCCAAACGAACAG
Source organism: uncultured Pirellulaceae bacterium (assembly GCA_964418725.1). Lineage (GTDB taxonomy): Bacteria > Planctomycetota > Planctomycetia > Pirellulales > Pirellulaceae > CAYNJG01. The sequence goes on along the minus strand of CAYQMZ010000373.1, from coordinate 5,065 downwards.
GTCGATGCCTTCGGGGAAGTCCCGTTCGCGGACGTACTTACGCACCGCATTGGAAATCTCGATTGCGCTTTCGTTCCCCGTTCGCATCACTTCGATAAACAGCGCGGGCTTGCCATTGAACGAGTTCTGTTGCTCGCCGTCTTCGAATCCATCGATTACGGTTGCGACGTCGCCAAGCGTCAATTCAGCTCCATTGGCTGCTCGAATCGGAATCCTCTCAAAGTCTTTATCCGAATAGGCTTGGCCTCTAGTTCGCAAGATGAACGTGCCGCTCTCGCTATCGATGGCTCCAGCAGGCAAGTCGATCGAAAACTGTCGAATGGCATCTGCCAGATCTTGAAAACTCAGGTCATAGGACTGCAACACATCCGCGTGAACTTCCACCCCGATCTCGTAAGGGCTCTCGCCACGCAGATCGGTCAAACTGACTCCTTCCAGTCCCATGAGGTCTTCTTGAACTTCGCGGGCTAGTCGTCGGAGGTCGTGTGGGGACAGATTTCCCGTCACGGCAACGCTCAAGACCTCGAAGACACTAGCGGAATCGGGGATGAAAACTCGAGGCCGTTCTGTTTCCGTTGGAAACGTCGTGATTGCATTGATACGGCTTTCGATCTCGTCCTTCATCGTTTGCAGGTCGGTGCCGGGCGTCGCGCGAATGAAGAATCTGGCTCGACCACGCATTCCGTCTGCGTTGAGCTCCTTGATTCCCTTCATCCCTTCCAGCGCGTTTTCGACAGGAACAAGAATGGCTCGTTCTACATCCTTGGCCGTACCGCCCCGATACGGCATTTCAATCATCACCGTATTCCAGCTGAGCTTTGGCGTGACTTCCAGCACCGTATGCTCAAGTGCCACGTAAACGCCTGCCACCAGAATGCCAAGCATTAAGAAGTTGGCGGCAATACTATTCTTTGCAAACCAGCGAATCACGGACTGAATGTTCGGCTAAGGGCGGGACACCGCAAGTTGGTTGCGATGTTTGTGGTGGGATGTCGAGGAGGGTGCGCCGCGTTAGGTCACGGGACCAGTCATACGGGCAATCCATTATCATAGTTCACCGACGTCCGTTGAAGGCAACCCGGATTCTCCTGCATGATTTCTCGGCGTGAATCGAGTCACACGTAACACAATATGAACCAGTCTTTCAGCAAGCTCATCCACCTGAGCATTCTGCCACCCGTTCTGCTCGTTGGAATCGCCAGTGTATTGAACGCTCAAGAGCCAGATTGGCTGTTGAATTCGAGTCGCTACACGTCGCGTTTTCACGCAGCCGCTAGTACCGAGGGAATGAAACAGTTTTCGTTGAATAACGGAATTGTCGAACGCAAGTTTCTGCTCAACGCCCCTGTTGCCGCGACCGTTGGACTGTCGTGTGACGGTCAAAACATCTTTCGTGCTGTGAAACCCGAAGGCATCGTCACGATCAACGGAAAGCGATACGACGTCGGCGGGCTCGAAGGGCAGCCAAACCTCGCATTTCTGCGCGAAGAATGGCTCAAGGATATGCAGCCTTCCGCAAATGCCCTTCAATTCGTTTCCCACAAGGTCGGACCGACAAAGGCTCGATTTCCTTGGAAACGAGCTCGCCATCATGCACCGGATGTTGCCTGGCCACCGCCTGGTAAGCAGTTAACGCTCGAATTTAAACCAAAACCCGATGGGAAGGATCAACCCGACTTTCGCGTCTTCGTACACTACGAGCTCTACGACGGCGTTCCAGTCTTCTGCAAATGGCTAACTGTCGAGAATCGTTCGGACGAAGCCATCATGCTGGACCACTTCGCGTCGGAAATGATCGGCGTCGTCGAACACGATAGCCGAGTCGAAACACGCGAAGGTGTTCCCGTCCCGGAACCCCAATCCATCCACGTGGAAACCGACTTCGCGTTCGGCGGCTTCATTCACCAAAACGCCAATCGGCACATTGTTCATTGGCGACCGGATCCAGGCTACTCGACGCAGGTCAACTACCTACGCGAAACACCTTGCCTCCTGGTTGTCGAACCAACCTACGGTCCGGCTCAAACCATCGAACCAGGTGAGACCTTCACGAGCGTTCGAGCATTCGAATTGCTCTATGACAGTACGGATCGTGAACGACGCAGCCTTTCGCTGCGCAAGATGTATCGCACGATTGCACCTTGGGTGACCGAGAATCCGCTAATGCATCATATGCGAGTGGCGAAGCCTGAAGCAGTTCGGCGTGCGATCGACGACGCGGCCGATGTGGGTTTCGAGATGGTCATTCTTAGCTTTGGAAGTGGCTTCAATATCGAAAACGAGTCGACCGACTACGTTCAGCAATGGAAGGAGATTGCCGACTACGCAAAAAAGAGAAACGTCGAAATCGAAGGCTATTCGCTACTGTCCAGTCGCAGAATCGGAAACGGTAACGACATTGTGCCGCCCAAGGGCGTGAAGCTGACTCACGGTAACTGCCCTGCGCTCGCCAGCGACTGGGGTATTGCCTATTACCAGAAGCTTTACGACTTCTTCGAGAAGACTGGCTTCACGCTGCTTGAGCACGATGGTCCCTATCCTGGCGACGTCGACACAACGGCTCGACCACCGTTGCAAAAAGGCGAGGCGGACTCACGATGGGTACAGGGAGAGATCGCGAATCGCTTCTATCGCTGGTGCCGCGAGCAAGGAATCTATGTCAACGCGCCGGACTTCTATTACCTGAACGGTACTAACAAGTGCGGAATGGGATATCGCGAGGTCAACTGGTCTCTCCCTCGCGCGATGCAGCTAATCCACACACGGCAAAACATCTTCGACGGCACGTGGCACAAAACACCCTCGATGGGCTGGATGTTCGTTCCGCTGTCCGAGTATCACGGTGGCGGCGCTGCGGCCACTATCGAGCCCCTGGATGAACATCTCGAGCACTACGAGCAAATGATTCAGGCGAATCTGGGTGCCGGTGTTCAGGCCTGCTTTCGAGGTCCGCGACTGTTCGATACCGCGCGGACGCGAGAAATGCTGAAGCGCAATGTTGACTGGTTCAAAAAGTATCGCGACATCCTTGAGAGCGACGTGATCCACGGCCGACGAGCTGATGGACGCGACTTGGACTGGATCCTTCACGTGAATCCGAACCTGCCAAGAAAGGGAATGCTGCTCGTCTACAACCCCACAGACAAACCCGTCAGCAAGAAGCTACGGGTTAACTTGTACTACACCGGGCTGAACCAACTGGCAACAATTAGGGAGCGCGACCAAGATCCGAAGTCTGTGCAGATTTCGCGCAGTTACGACGTGAACTTGGACGTAACGGTTTCCCCTCAATCGATGAACTGGTACGTCGTCGAGTAGCGGGCAACGAACTACTTGAAGAAACGATTTAGTTGCTTACCCAGCTCGTCCTGCAGCTTCGTATTTAGCTTCTCTTGGGCGCCACCGATTGCGTCCTGCACATTTCCGACACCGAGCGTCTTCTGCAACTGTTTCCCGACTTCCTTCTGCAAGAATCCGCGAGCAGCCACGCCCGCCATCTGTCGCGTAACGTTCGCAATGGCTTGCTGGTCTAGCTGCGGTCGCGATGTCGTCCCGGTAACTGGAATCTGAATCGTTTGGCCCCGAAGCCCAGCAAGAGCCTCATTGCCAGCAATCCACTGATCCATGATCGGCACCTCGGCCATGACGTTGATCGAGTCATCCAATATCCCGACGGATCCTCGCGTGCGTACCGGTACGCCATCGATGATCATTTGGAAGCCTTCGTGGTACACCCGGTTTTCGGCCACTTGGAACGTCACCTGCTGCTCACCCAGTTCCACCCAGGTTCCTGTGGCATTGGTGATCTGTCCTTCACCCTGGCCAGTTAGCCGCTTGATGTTGGTTGCCATTTCAATGAACTGCGTGGCGAGCGGACCTGGGCCCAACGCCCCGCCATGCACAATGAACTGACCCGAAATATTGCCTGAAGTTGGATCCATCAATGGCACTTCCGCACGTGAGAGCGCCACAGAGAATGTGCCCTCAGCATTCGTCGCGTCGGCCAGTAGCGGTGCGAGGTACTTCATCCACGTTTTGGTCATTTCCGGCGTGATGCGAATATGATCCGCCACGGTGGTTGGCTCGATCGTCATCCACAATGGCTCAGTGTTTACGTGAACGGTCGGAGCCACGTTGATTTGGCCTTCGCCAACAGCCAATTGCAACGGTGACATTCGCATGACGCCATCTTGCAGCAGTGCATTGACCTGGGCAGCACCCAATTGAGTCTCATAAATGTTCGCTGTATCCCAGCCGATCCCACCCTGCGCGACCAACTGTTTTGAAACTCGCTCTTGCTCGTTAGCAACAGCAGGAAACAGTGGACCTTGAATCGCGAATCGCTGTCGTTGGTTGCCCGTCAACTGCACATCCGGCCCGATCATGTCGCGGAAGATCGCTAAGAGTCCCTCCAACTGATATCCGTACTCACCGGAAACATTGACCGTTGGCGATGTCGCCACCTTGTCAGCCGAACCTTGAGCCGACAGGTTCAAGACCTTGCCTTCGACACGTGCCTCGCGAAGAACCAGTTGATCTTGGGCCGCGTCATACGAGCCCAAGGTCTCCATCGATAACTTGTCTTCCTGCCAGACGGTTTGCATCGTTGCTGGTGCGTCTGCCAAGTTCGGATCTGCCTGCAGTTGATCGACTTGCAGCTTGGCAACGTCACCCACGATTTGAAAACTGGTCGTTTGCTCTTTGGCTTCCAAGTGCAATCGGCCAGATGCTTCACCGGTGACTTTGGTTGTAGCTGCAGCAGGATCCGTCACGGTGTACGACATTAGCCGACCAATATCAGCCCGATATCCGATGTCGCCAGCAACGACGAATCCCGGTTCCATATCAACCGAAACGTTGTTTGCAGAAAATGCCACGCTTTGAGCGCCCACGGTCGTCGTCGGAAAGCGACAGGCGAACGTCGAAAGGTCGACGGTTCCAGCTGTCTCAATCTGAACGACGGGTTCCTTGACGTGAATCCCGTCGGTGATCGCCTCTACGTTTCTTGCATCGACGACCAATCTCTGAACCGCGATTCCACGTTGGTTTGCCTCGACAATTGTGT
>CAYQMZ010000372.1:4818-7684 GCA_964418725.1 uncultured Pirellulaceae bacterium | reverse complement strand
GCCAACGTTAGCTGGGCTGCAAGCCAACACGGCCTCCTTCGGCGACCAGTACGTGGTTTGGTATCCAGACCGGTCCTTCAACAGCGGCGAAGGTTCGTCGACGATCCTGCTAACCAACGGCCGCGACGTGTTGCAAAAACAGGTACCTTCTCGCTCGATGGACGCGTACGTGATCGGCGAAAGCCTGCACTACGCCTACGTCGACAACTCCAGCCAACTCAGTCTTTTCTCGCTGGATGACAAGGGCACGAGCGAAAGGTATCTCCGCATCGACAACGGCTCTCCCTCCCTAGCCTTCAGCGCCGTGCGGGCCGCAGGAACCGACGGCACACACGTTTACATTCAAACGAGCAGCAGCATTTGGAAGGCCGACGGCACTGCGACAGGAACGCTATTGCTGACCGAACCGATCAGCAGCGACCTTACGCTGGCGGGTTCGTCCCTTGTTGTCGCAGGGGGTTACTTGCTGTTTGCAGATGCAACTCCGGAAACAGGCCGCGAACTGTTTCGAGTCGAGACTTCCATCGCACCACTCGAAGGTGACCTCGATGGAGACTTTGACGTCGACTTCGCAGACTTTCTTGCCTTGTCAGCGAACTTCGGTCAGTCCGTCGACGCAACATTCGAGCAAGGTGACATCAACAGCGACGGGGCCATCGACTTCTCCGACTTCCTGATTCTCTCTGATCAATTCGGCCGCGATTTGAAGGGGTAGTCGGAGGCGAAATGAGGCGGTACTCTCCCGCAGCATACGGCGACAGTCTCGATTCGTGAGATGAGCGACGGCATGCAATGTGCGGCATCAGCCTGAGGTGCGTCTGCTCACCTGCAAGCCTGCACCTGTCCTGGCCGACGCATCCTATTGTTACACCGTTGCCTGCGAGGTTTCCTCATGCGCGCAGTTGAGTATTTCGCCTACACTTCTCCGGGCAATGCCGATGAATCCCACATCTGCGAGTTTTCGACCCACCTTAAGGGTAGCAGCCCCAAATGGGGAGAGTACATGAGGCGATTAGCGGGGCTCCAAAGCCAACCAATATGGCTGACCCTCATGGACACCATATTCTGTTAAAAGGTGGGCATGGCGATCCCCCAAGAGTGAGAATCGAAAAGGCCAGGACATACTTCGAAGTGTTGGGATCGCCCCAATCTATGGGCGAGAGAATCTGGTTTGGGCCCCTCAAAACGCCGTGGGGCAGCATGATTTTGCAGCGGTTGATCTGGTGGTGAGCAGATTAGAAGACGAAATTGCTAGTGGTGGAGGTTACGAAGAAATTGTTGATGCTCTGCAAGAACTTGGGGTGCGGGCAGCGAGTCTATGACACCAGTCGAGATTAAAGCAATCAGATCCGCAATTTACTCGGGGAACCTCGAACGCCTGAGGCAGTTGCTGCAGTCAAAGACAGCTCGTGAGGCCGTGATTGTTGGAAAGTCTTGGCTTCACGTCGCTGCTAGTAAAGGCCAAGTCGAAATTGTTGATTGGTTGGTAAGTGCGGGGTTGGCAATCGACGCCGTGGATTCCCTAGACTTCACTCCACTTTGTCACGCCGCATCCGGTGGGCATTGTGAAGCGGTGGCTAGACTACTTGATCTGGGTGCGAAGATGGAGACGAAAAACTCTATTCGGCATCCACTTTATGCAGTAGCACACGGTGATCATGTAGACATAGCCAGGCTGCTGGTTGAACGTGGAATCGATGTCAACGCTCGGCAATCGCGGCAACGAGGTGGTACTACGAATCCGTATGAATTCGCGGTAGAGCGGCGTGCACAAAAGGTTGCCGAGTTTCTTCGACCATTGACAAGCTCTACTGATTCGAGTGGCGATGAGGTGCGAATTACTGGGAAGGCGTCACCAATGACAATTCACGAAGGTGACGACGCGCAAATGGTCGCCGCATCGCAGCAGGCACGAGATACCTTTCGCGACTTTTTCAAACTGATAGCATCGGACTTCAATCGATTATTGCCAGCGTTACAGACGGCGGTCGTAAAAGCAATGTTCTCCGACTCCGACGAGGCCGGCGTCGAACATATGTGGGTAGACGAAGTTCGATTTGATGGTGTTTCGATCCACGGCATTCTTCGAGGTACGCCTAGCTGGCTGAAGTCAGTAAAGGGCGGGGAGAAAGTTTCCTTTAAGCTCGATCAACTCAGTGACTGGTTGATTGTTATGGGTGACAAGGTCTACGGCGGCTACACGATCCAAGCGATTCGCGCGAAAATGAACGAGCGAGATCGGGCCAACCACGACCAAGCTTGGGGCCTCAATTTTCCGTCTCCGGAAACCGTCTTAGTGCCTGGAGAAGAAACGTACGCCGATGACATGCTCGCATCCGTGATTGCCGAGCAAATCGACAAGGATCCATCTAAACTGAAGCAGAGCTTCGAAGGCGGCCGTACGATTCTCCATCAGGAAGCGCTGTATGGCCGAGCGGCTTGCGTGAAGGTGTTGCTTGATCGCGGAGCCTCGAAAGAAGCAAAGTGCGATCGAGGCTGGACCGCGTTAGACTATGCCAAATCTCTCCAATGGGGCGAAGTGATTGTCCTCCTGGAAAGAAATTAGGTCGTCAGTGACGCGGGGCGAGCGAGTTCGCTGAGCTTCTCGGGCTTCCTAGATTCCAAATTTCGAGCTAGACGCGCGTGCCGGTTGAGTCTGGGAAAACCAGGATCAAATCGGTGCCATAGAAAGGAACTTGCCAACCGACTGCTTTCTGCGTAGCATTAAGGCAGTTCGCAAGAACGTTCTTCGCCAATCTTGGCGACCATCCGAGCGGCAGACGCCACTCTCACTTTTTACTGAGCGCGATTTCTGCATCGGCTCATTCACTCTCAAACTCTCCGGAATCCCCCATGACAAGAAACG
>CAYQMZ010000372.1:0-4808 GCA_964418725.1 uncultured Pirellulaceae bacterium | reverse complement strand
TTCCTCGATTGTCCGCGGCATCCTGGAACTGCACCCCAAAGGGTACGGGTTTCTTCGCGATCCAAACCGAAACCTACAACAGCAGCAACGCGACGTCTTCGTTCCGGCTTCGGTAGTTGCAAAACACTCACTAAAGCAGGGCCATCTCGTTGAAGGAACCACAAAGCCGGGAAACGGCAACAGCCGACGTTTGGTTCGTCTACTGACAACCGAAAGCCTGCAACCATCCGCAACCGTCAATAAGAACTTCGAAGCATGCACCCCGCGGAACCCGACACGTTGGCTCCGGCTAGAGCACCCGGCCCAGCCAATTTCGATGCGAATCCTTGACCTGCTGAGTCCGATCGGCAAAGGCCAGAGGGCACTGATCGCGGCGCCGCCCCGGGCTGGGAAGACGACGTTGCTAAAGCAGATCGCTCAGAGTGTCGCGATGAACCATCCAGACGTTCCCCTAAAGATGCTCCTGATCGATGAACGTCCTGAAGAGGTCACTGAAATGCGAGCGGACACTTCCGCCGAAGTCTTTTCAAGCGACCTGGATCGAGACGCAAAGAGCCATGCGAGACTTACTCGATTGGTGATCGACCGTTGCAAGCGGCTCGCAGAAAACGGCAACGATGTCTTTTTGATTGTTGATTCACTAACTCGCATGGCCCGAGCATTCAACAAGCTACCAGGACAATCTGGCCCGACGGGAGCAGGAGGCCTCAATATTCACGCGCTAGACTTGCCGAAGCGAGCCTTCTCCGTCGCCAGATCTTTCGCCGAAGGAGGATCGATTACCGTAGTCGCCAGCGTGCTGATCGACACGGAAAATCGCATGGACGAAGTCATCTTCCGAGAATTCAAAGGGACCGGCAATCTCGACATTGTCCTGGATCCTCAACTTGCCGACCATCGCATCTGGCCAGCAATCGACATCGCACAAACGGCGACCCGTCGTGAGGAGTTGATTCACGACGTGGCAACCCATCAAGCGGCAACTTCGTTACGCCGAGTACTGCTAAAGATGCCCAAAGAAACCGCAATCCAAGAACTGGCAACCAAATTAGCGAGATTCGAAACCAACGACGCCTTCGTCAGTCTCATCAACGACGCACGTTGACGCTCGCGTGAGTCCTGTGGCATGGGCTTCCGACAAGACTAGCAGCCTCGTGTCTACCGAGTCTACCATGTTGGCTTATCCCGCTGACTCAATTACATTCATTGTCGACGTGGACGATCCAACGCGCAAATCACCTAGAGGGAACATGGAATCGACAAAGAAACGACCGCTTGGATATTTCAGATCGTTAGCGCCCGGTCGACAGGACGCTCTATTCGCAGCATTTGTCGCTTCTATCGTCTGTCTCATTTGCTCGGCTTGGTTTCCTACGTATCTTCGTTCAGCCCCTCAGTCCGCAGCGGTATTCGTCGCTGTCACGTTGTACCTGATGCTTGGCAACGCGCTCTTGGGTGTTTGGTTCTTATATAGCGAACGATCAATACTTTTCAGGGTTCTAGTTGGCATCAGCGTGGGACTAGCGTCGGTGTTGATCCACTCGCTGTCACTGCACTATGCGACTTTAAGTAGTGAGAGAATTCGCAGCGACAACGTGTTCAGAGTATTCTTGGCATTCCTGCTTACTCGTGTGGTAATGCTAACGCTGCTAACGATCTTGGGAATCGTTCTCCGAGCAACTAGCGGTTGGCGAGTCATCCTGCAGAACGACTCTCTGGACATTGCCCCGAAAAGGCAGCGACTAAGTATCGCCTCGATCCTGTTGCTTACCTCCGTCGTTGCGGCGGCGATCGCCTTTCGAGAACGAGTCGTAGAACAATTAGACGCACGGCTTTCTTTCGACTTTGGCCTGCCACCCAGGTCAGTGTTCGATACTTGGGACTTGATCAGCGTCGCCGTCCCATTGGAAGTATCGGCTCTTCTCCTGTTGCTGCTTCCTATTTGGCTCGCAACCTTCTCGGGTTGGGCACGACAACGACTTGCCTTGTTCGTTTGGAGGCTGCTGAGTGCACTTGGCTTGATTGCCGCGGTCTCTCTTTTCGTAGTCAGCCCAGCCGCCAATGCTGGAACGGCAATTGTGCTGGGCCTGTTGGCGATTTGCATTTCGACGGCAATTGCGGCTTCTATCTGGGCGGTAACAGCTTACGGATTTCAATTCTCCCACGTGCGGCGGGAGGACGTATGGTCGCCGGCGGCACCAACCCTGCGACCTCGCGGCTGGTCTGGATGGGTCGTGGGAGCAGGGCTTTTGCTGGGGCTATTCCTTGCCGCTACGTTTACCGAACCTTCAATGCTCATTGCATCGGGCTCATTCTCCCAAGCTCGCAGCTACAAACTAATCTCAAACGAACTAGGCGCACCCTATGACGGAATTAACGAACAGTGGCGTATTGCCGGACAGGCACAAAGGCGAAACGTAAAGTGCTATCAGCAACCGCCTTCATTCCAGCCGGCGATAATTGGCAGTGGCGATCCCACCCCCTTCATTCTTCACCTCGATGTAGGCGGGCCGATTTGATACGTTGAAATCAATTCACAAGACGTGATTGGAGCCCCCGAACTTGCACCGCTCCGTTCGCTCGCACAGCTTTCCACATTGCACATCGACGCAAAGTCGGTCGCCCCCAATGCACTGAAAGACCTAGTCAACAACCTCCCAATCGAGTACGTCCAACTATGGCTAAGCGATGGAGTGGAGGAAGCTCACGTCCTTGCGTTCGATTCCGCAAATGCAACTCACCTCCGACTGTTTGGTGGGCGTCGCCCCGTACCATTGAGTGCGGCGACGATGACGGTCCTCGCCAAGAAGCGAATTTCACAACTGCACGTCCAGTACGAGGATGCAAGTGATGCACAGTTTGAACGTATCGGAGACCTGAAGACCCTTGAGATCCGAGACTCTAAGGTGGACGACCAGGTCGTTGAACAGCTCGCCCGCGCATCTCAGTTGGAAACGGTTCAGTTCAGCAACTGCCGATTTGTGGATTCCGTGTTCGACGAGCTTCCCAAGCTTCCCGAACTTGGCATCGAAATCCACAACGAATCTGCGGCCTTTGAAAAGTCAGACTTGAAGCGATTGGCCGTTACACCACGCTATGGTTCGATCAAGATCCAACAACCCAATCTAGATGAGTTCTTTGCAGCCGAGTTTCGCCGCATCGCAAACCTCGAACGCAGCGGAGATAAGATGATTGAGGTTGAAATCAAGGGAACTCGAGACGCTTACCATCGGGAGATTTAGCGAAGACTCAGTCTACTGCTGGAACATGCCGAAAGTCTCTACCATATAAAACAACTCACTTTGACCGCAATTGCTGATCCGAAGCAACAGAATAGCTGGACCAAACAGCTTCAGGCGAAACTCCCGCAGACACAAGTCCGCGTGCTGGTTGTCGCTAACCCAGACTCGCCCCCAGAAGCGTCGAAAGAAATCGACGACGAACAATAGCCGATTAAGTCTTGGCGTCGCGGTGCTCAAAAACGGACAAGCTACATCGCTTGCTTGTCCCAAGCTCCGCTAAGAGCGGCTAGGAGAAAACCACGAACCCAGACGGCGGGACCGTGACTTGCACAGCCTTTCCGTTTCGCGGAACAACACGAAGACGCTGGCCTATTTGGCTTGAATCGGTTGAGTACTGACAGACGAGTTCATCATCTTCGGCATGGAGTCCGTAGTCGATCGTTACCCACGCGGTTTGCGAGTTTTGGGAGTCCGTATTGATGGCGAGGAGCACTTCCTTTCGGTTGAAGATCCGCGACCACGGCACCAACGTACGAAGCTCCGAATCGACGAGCCTTGGATACTCGAAAACCGTTCCGTCGGTGGAGATCTGACGTAGGAATTGCCGACCGCGACGGATGACGATGTTCTCTCGTCGCAGCTTGAGAATCTTGGCTAGTTCGCGGTAGACGTACTTCTGTTCGTCAAAGAAATGTCGACCTTTGCTGCGGAAGGCTCCGAATTTCCCACCAAACATCGCCTCGCGAATGTAGCGGTCAATTCCACCATGTCCGTCGAACCTCTGTTCACTGCCGTAGTAGATACAGGGAATTCCCATCGTGGTCGTCAGCAAGGCAAGCACGGACAACGAGGCAGCTTCGCTCATCCGTTCTCCCGTGGCTTCGTTGTGGGCAAAGCGGGATTTGTTGTGCCCTTTTCTTACCTGATCGTGATCGTCGAACGTCGTTACGACACGATCACGAAACCAGGTGTGCGACTCTTTATCCACCAGCAACGAATTGCGGAAAAGGTTGAAGTAATCCTCCGGGTTCCGATACCCCTTCACCAGATACTCGACCTTATCGGGAATGTCGTTGATCCCCAGTGCTGCGTTCATTCCGACCGTCTCCAGGGTCTTGAATGCCTTCTCGCGACCACCAGTGATTTCGCCAATCAGATAGAAGTTCTCTTTGCCGATCGCCTCGGCAAACTCGTGAATCTCTGACGTGAATAGCCGACTTGCACCGTCGTCCATATGTTTCACCGCGTCGACGCGAAAGCCATCTATGTCGGCGAGGCCGATCCAGTATTTGAATACGTCACAAAGATGCATCAGAGCGGGCGATGGGTGAAAGTCGTCCACGCTACCCAAGCCAAGATGAACATCCTTCAGACTCAAGAAGTCAGCCTCACGAGTTTCGGGCTCGCTGTCGAAGTCCCGAATGGATCCTTTACGCGTAAACGTCTCAGGCTGCTGAAATTCAGATGGCCAAATCGCGTTATCGGGAAATAGGCTAGCGTAGACAGGTGCAAACGGAATACTCGGATCACCCGTCTCATCTCGAAAACCTTGCACAGGATAAACGG
>CAYQMZ010000371.1:1428-7694 GCA_964418725.1 uncultured Pirellulaceae bacterium | reverse complement strand
TGTTGCTGTCATGCTCGTACACGTCGACTAATATCCGGTTGCGGTTTTTGAGTTGCTCTGTACGCCGCAGATCGAGGCCCGTCATGGACTCAGGTGGGGTGATGCCGCACGCGCGCAAAATCGTCGGAGCGATGTCGATGTTGCTGGCCAACGTCGTCGCATCACGCTGCGGTTGAATCTTGCCTTGGTGCGTAACAAAGATTGGCGTTCGAATCCCTGACTCAACCGGCTCACGTTTGGAGCGGACAAATCGGTGCCGCCGCTCGGGATTGGGCACCCAGCCGTTGTCGCAGGTGTAAACGAAGACTGTATTGTCGTAGAGCCCCTTCGACTTTAAATGGTCCACTAGCTGACCGCACGTTTCGTCGAACCACTCCACATTTGCCCAATACCATGCAGTTGATTCATTGGGCGCAACGTTTTGGTACTTCTCGAATAGCCGTCGCGGAGCGTTGTGTGGCGAGTGGGGCAGAAAGACGCCGTACCAAACAAAGAATGGCTGGTCATTTTTCGCTGCCTGATCGACGAACTCGTAAATCGGCTGCATCGTTTCGCGACCGATCCTCAAGCCTTCGTCACCGTGCCGTCCGCCACGGTCTAGATCTCCGTGTGTCATCGCGTTCGTAAAGCCGTGGTTCAGCGGATTCCCTTCCCACCACTTGCCAGTCTGCAGGGTCGCATAGTTGTTTTGCTGCAGTAGTCGGATGAACGAAGTGTGCCTAGACATTGGCTCCGTCATTCGATTCCGAAGCTTCGCCCAAAGTTGCTTGCTGTTCTTGCGATTCTTGCCTTTCGGCATCACCGGATCGTTCCCGCGAATACCCGTTTGATGGGGATACAGACCAGTTACCAAACTAGCAAGCGATGGTCGACAAAGTGGAGCCGTCACATAACCTCGCTCATAAACCAGACCGGCTGCGGCCAACGAATCGAGGTTGGGCGTTTGGACATGTGGATGCCCCATAAAGCCGTAGTCCGTCCAACCCTGGTCGTCGCTGAGGATGAACACAACGTTCGGTTTCGACGCGTTCGCGAAACTGGTCGCCATAGCAATCAAGATCAACAGAGCGGAAATGAAACTAGCATACCGGCCAACTGCTCTCACTCTTTTGCCCATCAAGGTCTCGCGAGTCTTCATTGGTTCATTCATTTCTTCCGCGGTACCCACGTTTCGGGAGCGTCCAGCATTAGTGGCTCGTGAAACACAGTCAATGCATCGCCTTGTTCTCGGATCCAAACTCGCAACTCCACCAACAGTTCATTCTGAATCGCCGCTAGATCAGGAGAGCCGGCTAGATTCTTTTGCTCGTACGGATCCTGTTGCAAGTCGAATAGCTCGAATTCGGGCCGACCATGATGGCGGGAGACAACTCCAGCGGCAGTCGTGTCAGTCTTCGCTAGTTCCGTCCACTGCTTGAAGTAGTCGCCGGACGTTTCCCGCAGCAGCAAATCGATGTGCGTCGTAAATGCGAATTCGGGATGAGGATTCCAGATTAACTTGTAACGATCACTGCGAATTGCTCGACTCAAATAGACATTCATCTTCCGGTCGCCACTGTGCGTCGCGAAGATTCGCTTGCGATGAACGTCGCTTTTCCCATCCAGTACATTCGCGAACGAGCGGCCATCAATGTTCGGCGGGACTTGGCCACCAGCGACATCGATCAGCGTGGGCAAGAGATCAATCCAACTGACCATTGCATCGGTTCGCGCTGCGGGCTTAATCTTCCCAGCCCGCGCCACGATCAGAGGTACCCGAATGCCTTCGTCGTAGAGCGTCCATTTGCCAAAGGGAAATTGGGCCCCGTGATCACTCGAAAAGACGAACAACTGGTCTTTGGACAAATGCTTCGTCGTTAGTTGACGGAGTTCGCCCAGGTAGGAGTCTAGATTCTTGACTTCTTGAAGGTAACGTGAGCGTTGCACTCGAGTTCGCTGCGTGTTCAGCAGCTTGGGAGGCAGATCCATCTTTGACACGTCGACCGTTGACTGGTTGGGCCAGGGTACGTGAGGATCTGACACACCGACAAACAACGCCAGCGGCCGTGGGTCAGTACGGTTTTCTAGAAACTGCCGAACGGTTTTACGGAGCTCAGGAATATCCTTCTTGTTGTCGTGCACTTCGAAGTGAAATCGCGGCGCACTTCGTTGGTGGGCGACCTTGCCAAATGCTGCAGTTTGATAGCCCAGTTCATTCAGCACCTTGGGTAACCGAAAGATGTCTTTGCCTGGGAAACTGTGATTCTCTTCGGCTCCGTTGCGAGCAGGGAACAATCCGGTCAGCAATGCGGCTCGACTGGGAGCACAGGAAGGGCTGGCCACGAAAGCGCGATTGAACGTCAACCCGTCGGCCGCCAGATCGTCGATGTGCGGCGTTTCGGTATTCTTCCCGCCATATATCGAAAGATCCGCTGCTGACAGGTCATCGGCCAGATAGACGACGATATCCGGAAGCGTTGGCTTGTCGGCCCCCTGCACTCGCAACGTAAGCAAAGCAACGGCCAAGGTCAACGCCAACAGAATTCGCATCAATCTGTTCGTCATTATGAAATCGCTTGATTAAGAATCGATTCGGTCGGGCATCACATAGGTAAACGCCGGTGAGTTCACATCAAGAGCCTGACGTTAGAAGCCTCAGGCACATTGTCGTACGACGTCGGACTCTCAGCTTTGGGGCGACACTTCGCGTCCCATCCACATTGGCGTGAATAGGAACCAGCCAATAGTGCCGATCAGAGCAATCAGCTTCACGGCATTCAGGTCCAACGCTCCAAAAAAACTGATGAAGCAGGGAACGATCACCAGTCCCAACATGATCAACGAGACGAATTTAGCCCAGTTATTCATTTATTCACCGAGTACTGGAAGGATTGCTGTTCAGCTAGCTGGTTCGAGCGATGTGGATTGTGTCATCTTGCTAAGCGCCAAATAAAGGGTCCCGCAAGCGATCCAACATGGTATCACCGCATACGCAGCAAAGAGACCTTTCTGGAATATCAGAAACAGTCCAACTGCGACGGGTAACAGCCAGGCGATCAATACGGCAACGTTGAAGGACACCCCACGGCAGGTCGCGTATTCTTCACGCAGACCGAACCGCTTCATTAAGTAGAAGTCGACAAAGATGACGGCGCCCATCGGACCCAGCACCGTGCCGTACGTGCCAACGAAGCCCAGCAGTTGAGCCGAGAGGTTTGGAAAAGCACCCGCAACGGTCGCTACTGCGCCGGCAACCAAGGTCATGGCGGTTCGAGAACTCTTCGGGAGGACGCCTTGGAACGCCAGCCCGGCTCGGTAAATCGTCGGATTCGCGGTAGTCCAGCCGGCAATGACGACGCATATAATTCCCGTCCAACCCAAAGATTGAAACGCCAATAGTCCAGGGTTTGCCGTGACTTTTCCGTCTTGGCCAAGTGCAAGTTCCGGCTGCACTTTTATTAGTGCGGCAAGCAACAGCGCCGCCGCGATCCACGCCATATAGTGTCCCAGAAACATACCGATTGCTGGTGCCCATCCAGAAGCCTTGCTACGAGCAAATCGAAAGATCGAAAGGTCGGCCATTCCAAAGTGCATGGCACCGTTGCACAGCCAAGCGAAGATAACAATCTGCCAGAAGCCAAACGTCTGCGGACCATTCCGTTCTTGCACGAACGCAATCGCGTCACTCCAGAATTTCCCTTCTGATATTGCCGCCATGTTGGTGGCTCCGACTTGCGTTAGCGAAACGATCCCACAAGCTGCAAAAACGGCGATCATCCAGGGTGCCGCTAGGTTGGCAAACTTCGCAACTCTCTCATAGCCGCCCGCTGCAACTGCTGCGATGACGACGCCGACGACCAACACTAGGCCGGTGAATGAAGGATTGCTCAATCCGAACATGTTCGTTGGCACGTCGAACGTGATTCCAAACGGAACCCCAATCGCCGATGCAGAGACGGTCACCATCGCACCCGCCAGAAAGCAAAACAAAAGCCCATTCACGACGTTGTAGAGCTTCACCAGCGAACCACCGGCGATACGTTCCAATTGGTAGTACAACGTCAACCGTTTCGCCATTGCGATTGGCACGACCAAGAATCGCCATGTCAGAACGGCCAGGAAGTTGCCAAGTAATAGCCCCAGAATCAAATCTGAAAGGCTGGCTCCTGCAGAGAGAAATAGAGGACCAATCATGAATTCGGTCCCCGCGGCATGCTCCCCGGCATACATCCCCCAGAACTTGCTGCTGCCCAGCAGTGCCGATTCGGGCACCGGCTCTCGCTCGAATTCCCCGCTTTGACTTGTCGATTCTTCGCTCATAAAATCCCGACCTAAGTGCTCCGCCTTAACTCTCGATCATTGTTGCACGGACGATGACAACACCGCCAAATCGTCACTGCGTTGCCCTTGCGTGCTTTTTTCGTACTGTCGCACCTTTTCTAGCCATGCGGCTTGGACAGGCACTTCGTGCGACTCACAGTAGTAGTCCCAGACCGCGCCAAACGGCATCGATTTCAGCTCTTCCATCAAAGCCAATCGAGCCGTCAGATCTCCCTCAAGCTCGAGTTGTTTCAACTGCTCTGTCGGCTCCAAGAATGCGACCAGCGCGGCCCTTAGTGTGTTACGCGTTCCGATCGTCCAAGCCGCTACCCGATTGATGCTGGCGTCAAAAAAGTCCAGCCCGATGTGTACTCGATGTAGAAAATCACCTCGCACGATCTCATGCATGATGGCCTGCAACTCATCGGTAAAGGTAACCACGTGGTCACTGTCCCATCGCACTCCGCGACTGACGTGCAACAACAGTGATGGAACATACATCAGCACGGACGATACCTTGTCGGATATCACTTCCGTTGGATGAAAGTGACCGGCATCCAGACACAAGAGTTTGTTGCGAGAAATCGCATAGCCCAAGTAGAACTCATGCGACCCAACCACGTAGCTTTCGCTGCCAATGCCAAACAGTTTGCATTCGACGGAATCGAGTGTGTGTTCTGCTGGGAGGTCTGCTTTAAAGATTGCGTCCAGCGAGTCCGCTAATCTTTCACGCGGAGCTTTGCGGTCCGCTGGTGAGTCTTTGTATCCGTCGGGCACCCAAAAGTTATTGATGCAAGGATTGCCTTGCGATGCGCCCATAGCCGCGGCGATCTTGCGAGACGCAATTCCGTGTTCGATCCAGAATTGCCGAACGCCGTCGTCGGCATGAGCCAGCGTGAACCCATCCGCCGCCTTGGGGTGTGAAAAGTAACTTGGATTGAAATCCAGACTCACGCCCTGGCTGCGCGACCATTCGATCCAAGCGTGGAAGTGTTCCACGTCAATTTGATCGCGATCGACGGGACCCTTAAACTCGCCGTAAAGAGCATGCAGATTGAAACGATGCTTGCCGGGAATCAACGAGAACGCAAATTCCGCATCGCTTCGCAGCTCGTCAGCCGTTCTCGCGCGGCCCGGATAATTCCCCGTGACGGCCAAGCCATTGCCCAGCGCACCGTGGTCACCTTCGAAACCGGCAACGTCATCGCCTTGCCAACAGTTCACGGAGATCGAGAGCTCGCCCAGCTTCTTCAGTGCTCGGTCGACGTCGACGCCGACCGACTGATATTGCTCCCGGGCTAACTCGAAAGCTCGATTGATTCGGTCAGTCATCTACGCTCTACGGCCTCTGTGATTGGGAGCTCGTGCCCTATGAATATCTCGCGCGAAGGACTGACAATGTATCAGCATAGACTGGGGTACGCAGTGGAAACCTTCACGATCGTGACAGGCTTCAGCACAATAGTGCCAACTCGGCGGATTTGGCACTTGCCTTGCCGGAGCAACCCGTTGCTCGCAGTAACTGCGGTCCAGGAGTCCACGAGTGGAATCTTAAGACTTGCCGGTTCCGTGTCTGAAGTTTCAGAGTCTGGCGTTTCAGCGTCTGCAGCCAACGGCACAGAATAGCATCGAAATCACAGCGTCGACGCGCTTCAGCGGAGACTGGTTTCGGCAAGGCACTACGGCCTCGGGGCAGTGAGGCTCTGGGGGTGGCTCAGATTAACTATCGGACTACCAGATCGGCCACACTAAGCGGCGCCGACTTGGGAGGTCGGTTCATCAATCGTCTTTCCCAATACTTGGGCGAGTCCTCGCATTTGAGAGACGAGCTGCTCGTACTGTTCCGGCAATAGTGCTTGAGGGCCATCAGACTTGGCAACCGCCGGCTCGTTGTGGACTTCGATGTGAACACCATCTGCCCCAGCTGCCAACCCAGCCATCGCACATGCTGGAATCAGGTCAGGCCG
>CAYQMZ010000371.1:0-1418 GCA_964418725.1 uncultured Pirellulaceae bacterium | reverse complement strand
TCAAATCGGGTCGTCCGGTCGCATGGGACGGGTCAACGATGATCGGCAAGTGCGACAGTGTTTTTACAGCCGGGACCGCCGCCACGTCGAACAGGTTTCGAGTTACTGAGTCGAAGCCTTTGACGCCTCGCTCGCAAAGCACAACGTTCGGATTGCCTTGCGACAGAATGTATTCGGCACTCATCAGAAGATCTTGAATTGTCGCACTCATGCCTCGCTTTAGCAGCACGGGAGTCTGCGTGCTGCCCACTTCCGAGAGCAGCGAAAAGTTTTGCATGTTGCGGGCGCCGATCTGCAACATGTCAGCGTACTCGTCGCACAGTTGCACGTTCCGCGGGTCCATGACCTCGGTCACGATGGGCATGCCGTGTCGGTTGCCAACTTCGCGAAGAATCTCCAGGCCTTCCTTGCCCAGGCCTTGGAAAGAGTAGGGGCTGGTTCGGGGTTTGAACGCACCGCCACGAAAAATGTTGGCGCCCGCTGCCTTCACGGAAGCTGCGATCGAGTCCATACGATCGATGTCCTCGACAGCACAAGGGCCTGCAATCATCGCCAGATTGCCTCCGCCAATTTTGACGCCACCAACGCTGACGACGCTCGGTTGCGGATGCGCATCCAGGCTGGCAAGCTTGTAGGGCTTCATCACCGGGACGATTTTTTCGACGGCCGGAATCGCGTTCAGCGGCTGTGCTTGGATTTTCTGCTCGTCGCCGATAATACCAACGATTGTGCGGTAAGTCCCCTGGCTCAGGTGAGCTCGGAAACCTAACGTCTCGATTCGCTGGATCACGTCATCAATCTGCGTCTGCGTTACATCAGATTTCAGGATGACAATCATGGAAGTGCCTCATTGATTCCGAACGGCATCCGCGAAAACGAAGTTGGCGCGGTTGGGGAAGTGACCGGAGAAGGCCAAGTTCTAGACGCAGCCTGCCCGGTTACCTTGTAACAAAGTCGGGGCGGATGCGTCGAGAGCTAACTGCCTTCTAAGAGTCGAACGACACCAAAAGCGGGGGCTGGTTCGCCATTCACTGGGAGAATCGCGTCGTCGTGAACAAATTGTCATTCGACGCTCATACAGACCTTTCCGGTGGCGGGAACGAATGAAGGTTCCGCTTTGTTCCGGATCCGTGTCCAGCTTTCACTGAACAGTTACGCTTGAGGAAGCTGCGGCTTCGCGGAACTGCGAGCCAGAAAGACTGCGAATAACAGAATCGTCGCCGTTGGGTATAGGTAGATCCAACGCTGAGCGTGCGTCCAAAACACTGCCCAACTGCCCTCGCTCGGGACAATGGCTCCGCTGGCATGCGGCATCAACACCACGATCGCTATCAGCGGAGCGAGCCACTTTGTGAGGCTTTTGTCTGACTGCTGCGAGCTAAAGACCAAGAAGGTCGCCGCCGGAATCAGTAGCACCA
>CAYQMZ010000370.1:0-7712 GCA_964418725.1 uncultured Pirellulaceae bacterium | reverse complement strand
GTCCGCCTGCTGCATCCAGCAACCTCTTCATCGCGTCCAAAGATGCTGGCTGTGCGTGGGCTGCTGGGTGAGCACCAATGTATCCTGGCTCTGGGTTTAGAAAGGGACCTTCGATGTGGATTCCCTGAATCAGGTCTGAGACTAGCTGGTCGTGTTCGCGGGCACGCACGATGTTTTGAAGGCGCGAACACAAACTCTCAATCGAGTCTGTGATGACGGTTGCGAGGATGCCATCCACACCCTCCGCGTGAAGCGACTCGCACGCACGTCGATAGTCTTCCGTCGTAGTGTCGTCGGAGTTGAAGTCGACTCCCGCGTAACCGTTGACCTGCAGATCAAAACTTCCGTCCACCTTTTCGCTCCATTAGATTTTTGAGCGAGTCAGTTTACGTTGAAGTATCGTCGAGCCGAACCGTGAGAGAGCGAATTCAGGAGAAGTCGACGAACGAAGAGACAGTTCTGCTAGTCCTAAGCAGTTTCGATTTCGTGCAGCCGCTAGAACATCGCGGCGAAGAAGCCAACTGCCCTCCCGGATTTCGGGAGGGCGCGGCGATTCGTTTGAGGTTCCGATCCAGACTCTGGCTGATGACCAGAGCACTTGGTTGATTCGGATTACGGATTCCAGGGCGTCAGATTACTAGGAAAGTCGTAAACCTGGAGCTCTAGGAACAAGAAGACGCACGAAAGCATCACGAACGCCAACGATGTCATTAGCATGACGGTGTAGACGTCGGTTGGACGTTTCTTCACAGGAACGCCCGGTGCCTTTTTCTTCTTTGCTGGCTTTGCCTTCTTGGCCTTAGGCTTCTTTTCCTTTTTGGGCTTTGCCGCCTTGTCGCCTTTTTTCTTACTTCGTCCGAACACTGTCGCCACTCCTGATTGCACCGAGTTGGTAGCCTTCCATCACACGACCAACGGCTCGGTCCGGATAGATTCTCGTTACTTTGATACGGCCGAGATATTTGTCGCGTCGGTGGACATACAGGGTATGGCCGCGAGCGATCCCGTCATCTTCGCCCAAGCTGACAACAACGTTTTTGTTGTCCTTGCTGTCGACTAGGCGAACACGTCCTTCAACCTTTGGTGGTAGTCCGGAGATGTTTTGGTTTTCATTAAGGTCGTTTGCTCGAAGCACGGCAGTGAGCTTCGCAAGCTTGTCGAGCATGCCTGCTTCACGTCCGGTCAGGTTGTCGCGTTCGGCTTCCAGTTGAAGAACGCGATTACGCAGCGAGATGTTCTCAGCAAACATCTCGTCACGAGCTGCTTGTGCCGCATTCAGGGTCACTCGGAGCGAGTCCACTTTGCTGCGCTCAGCTTCCAGCGTCGCCAACGAACCAGTTACCTGCTTACCTTGGAGTTGCTGTTCCGCTTGAAGGTCACCCAGTTGCTTTCGCAATCGACCAAGTTCGGTTTGGCTTGTGGTAAGGCTTGATTCGAGTGACGCAATCGCGTTCGTACGAGCCGCGTTGGCGGCTGACAAATTGAGTGCGAGTGTTGTGTTCTCGTTTTCAAGTCGCTCGTTCGCCTGTCGCTGAGTATTCAGCGTCTGCGTCAGCTTGTCAGCTTCAGCTTTCCATGCCGTTTGCGTCATGAAAACCATGAACGAAAACGTCATGAAGAAGATGCTCATAATGAAAATGAGCAGGACCATTAACTTGCCCAACGTATTCATCCGACGTGTTCCTTTTGTCGTATCATGCGATGATTAAAAGAACGAAGCTCAACCGATTTGGGCGTGCAAATTAACGACCGGAGTGCCCCGAACCTCTGTCCCCGACGGATAGCAGAAGCCACGCCTAAGAACGACGTAACTGCTTTCCCTACTGAGGATTTAGTATAGTCGGGCAATTTGGGAGATGTCAATTTTCCCCTGGATTCGAAGGGTAATTCAGGGGCAATCCGTCGTCAAAAAACAACTGCCTAGCTGGGTAGTTCAGTCTGAGCACAGAATGGTTTCACTTGCGAGACACCGCGTCACCGCTCAGCGCGATCCGCTGGATCGACAAGAAGATCACCCGTGAGACCGCAGGAGAAGTGCGTGAAGCGATGCCGACTTCGTTCACGCAATTTGGATTTGCCTACGGACTGAACCAGGCTCAAAGTACCCGGAATTGTTCCGTGACTCGGCAGCGCACCGGCCCTTCACAGCGGCGCTGATTGGGCTCTGAATCAGTAGGAGAGCAGTCGCGATTCGCTAGGATTCAATCGCTGACGGATGGCTTCGAGTTCAAGAATCTCGTTCTTGAGCTTCAACACGTCTTCATAGAGTTTGTCACGCTCGGCTTGTGCTGCCTCGACTGCATTACGTGCCGCGTTTACTTTTTCTCGTTCGGACTGGAGAGTCGCCAAGGTTCCGGTGACTTGTCGGCCCTTCTCCTGCTTCTCTGCCTGAAGTCGATTCAGTTCTTGCCTCATTTCGGCAACTTCCGTTTCGCTAGTGGCAAGCGTGGCTTCCAAAAGCGTCAACGCACTTGTACGTGTTGCGTCTCCGACGGCGCGATCGATCTCCATTCGACGAATGTCTGATTGGATTTCTGTGTTGACGGTTCTCTGAGCACGTAGGTCCGCCTCTGCCTCAGCTGCCTTAGCGTTCCAGTTCACGCGTGTGTTGAACACCATGAACGCAAACGCCAAAAAGAAGCAACTCATGGCGAATACGACGACGACTAAAATTCTGCCTAGCTTGCTCATAACCTTCTCCGTATGGAGCTCAATGCGAAGCCGAATCCTGAAAATAGGAGCTAAGGCTGCAACGGTGCACTGTGCCAAGCGTCCAGTATAACCGTAGTTTGTCGCGTCGCTTTCTTTTTTTCCAAGTGCAATCGTTGCACCGGAAGTCATTGGCCGGCGAAGCGAGGTTAAGGTCAGCTTGCCGTGCGGCGTCGACCCAAGATCAGTCCTATTAAGGCGATTCCAATGTTCGAAATCGCGAAGACGTCACCAAAACGCGTATAGAAGGTTAGACGGTTTGGGGACTGGGCGTCAGCTTTTTGAACGTCAGCGACTAGCACCTTCGAAGCCCGCTTGGGGCCCTTTTGCAACACCTTGCCGGACTTGTCGATCTGTGCCGAATAGCCGGTGTTCGCTGCAATCAACATCGGACGATCGTTTTCGACGGCCCGGAAAATCCCACACGCCAAGTGTAAATCTAAGAGCTTGGATCCCCAGAACCATCCATCGTTGGTGAGAGTCACTAAGGCGTCGACCTCTTGGCCACTTTCCGACAGTTGTAGAACTTGACGTCGAATGAGATGCGGCACGGTGTTCTCGAAGCAAATGCACGGTGCGAAGGAAACACCGGCGGCCTCGAATGTCTTGGGTTCTGTTCCCGGGACCAGTCCAGTTCGGAGTGGCGTGATCCCGGACGAATAGATCCAGGGGAAGACGTCGCCGAATGGAATGTACTCGCCAAACATCACGGGATGCATCTTATGGTAGGCGCCCAGTTGTTCTCCGGTCGCCGAAAAGAAACCGGCTGTGTTGTAGCGTTCTGCGCTGTCGACGTGGTAGTGAGTCGTCCCCGTGCCCAGCAAACATTTGGTGCCGAATTCTCGGATCATTTTCTTGGTAGAAGCCGAGCTGATTTCAGCCCATTCACTGACCGAGTAAAAGTCCGGACTTGGTTTTTGATTTCGAAGCTCATCGTCGTAGCGAATCGTGTCAAAGCGAAACATGGACTCAGGCCAGAGCACCAAGTCGATCTCTTGTTGCTTGGTGACCTCACGAGTCATGTGGGCGTACTGTTTAAAGGCTTGGTCGAGCTTTGATGTGTCGCCGTCGAATTCGGTATCTAACGATCCTTGGATGATCGCGACGGTTGCGCTGCTCACATCGGACGCTTCTTCGGTCGTGGCGTTGAGAGACCAAGAACCGAACGCGAAGGTTGCAACGACTGCTACGACAGGAGCGACGAGCGGCCACCATCGGCGGCGTCTCGTCTGGGGACTCCCGGCAAGCGACGCGCTGGCCGTCGAGTTCTTTGGTGAGCTGTCACGCTCGTCAGCATTCAGTGGACCTCGGCCAAAGATTGCTCGCTCGATACCGGCGGCGCCGAACATAACCAGAAAGCTCACCCCGTAGGCGCCTGTGATCTTGGAAATCTGCAACAGAGGGATCAGTTCCACTTGGCTATGTGAGAGGGAACAGAGAGCAAAGCCGGAGAATAGGCGGCTGCGTAACAACTCCATTGCGACCCATGCAACGGGTGCCGCGATGAGACTTGACCAGCCGGCACGATGCACAAGTTGACGAGCCATCGCGAGGAAGCCCACAACGTAGATCGACAGATAGAGTGAGAGTGCGAGCCAACCTAAGGAAGTAGCAGGATGAGGCAGCGTGACCCAGTAGGTCATGATCAGCCAATGGACATACCCCGTAAGCCAAAGCATGCGGTAGGGGCGCAGGCTGTCGAGTTGCGGAGCGCTAATTACTCGCAGCCAACCGAGCGGCGCTAGCCACGCTAACCACCAGAGATCTGGGCGCATGACAGCCAACGGAACAACGACCGCCGACAGCAGCGACCACCAGAACGTACGGTTCTCCAGGATGCCGACTCTCGATGATTGGGAGGCGGCCTGGGCAGAGTGCTTTGCGTCATCTGGGTTCGAAGGTTGAGTTCCGACGTCAGTTTTCGCGTGCGTGGGGCTCGAGCTGATTGGCCGTTTTCGGCGGTTCTGTTGCACTTTCATGGCGCTGGCGTTGTAACGCATAGCGCAAAAGGCTGCCAGTCGAAGTCGCGTGGACCGGTCTTCTAAGTGCTATTCGGCCTCGGCCACCGGTCAGTGGCGAGGCTACCAGCCCGTGGTGCTCAATTCCCGCTGGACAGCATCCAGCGTTTGTTCGTCAATTTCCTGCAGATCTTGAGCGGCTGCTGCAACCAGTGCAAGCTGCGCGAGTTGCTGCACACGCCGCGGAATGCCGCCGCTCACATCGGCTAGCTTTTGTAGTGCTCCCTCGGTGAATAGGTCCGAGCTGCATGCAGCGCTCGTCAGGGACGCTTGGATGAAGGACGCCACTTCGTCACTGCCCCACGGCTCGATTTCGACCCGAAGGTCACACAAGTCAGGCAATCGGCTACCGAGAAGGTGCGTACGATTGCTGTTACAAGCCAGGACGACAGTCAGTTTGGAATCGTCAGTCTTGTCGCTTTGAACGATGCGAGTAACGGCCGCCAACACATCGGTTTCGGCTTCCTCCACATCGTCGAACATGAGTACCGTGGCAAGTCCCTGATAGCGATTGGCTGCAATCACATCATCGATATCTCGCCATAGTTGTCGCGTGCTGGCGGTGATGAACGGGTTCATTCCTAGCCCAGCGGCAAGCTTCCAAAGCAACTCGTCTACTTCGACGCCCATCAGGCTACTCAGGACGACTTGGCGGTTTTGGAAGCGAAACTGCTTGGCTGCTACTTCCAGCAGCAAGGATTTCCCACACCCTGACGGGCTGGTCAGGATCCCCAGTCGGCGATGGTTGTCGACCAAGAAATGCAACCTCGAAAGCGATTCTTCCTGGGATACTCCTGGAAAAAATCGTCGCGGATCGATTTTGGTGCTGAATGGTGCGTCGTTCCAACTCCAATTTGATTTCGCGGTTGCCGGCATAGCGAGACCTTCAAGATTCGGTGGTCGTATTTTGTTCCTTCATCTTGTTCGGTAAATTCGGCGCCATCGTTCAACTTAACATTCGCCAATCACATTGGTTTTGTCGGTGAACGCTGTGTTCGATGCTGGCATCGATAGCGACCCGGCGACCTATCATGTTAATCAGTGTCGACAGCTATCCGTTCTTTGGTTTGTGAGCCAGTAAATTAGATGCACCGCTTTTTCAGCGAAAACCCTATCGAAACCGTGTCCGTAGAGTTGTCGGGCACTGAGCATCAACACATGACGAAGGTTATGCGGTTGAGTGTCGGCGACGAAGTGATTCTGTTCGATGGCCACGGTAAAGAGTTCGCTGCGACCATTGATCGGATTGGCAGGCAATCGACATCTCTGACGATCACGGATACCAAAGATATCGATCGAGAGCTTCCGTTCGAATTGGATCTTGGTGTTGCGCTACCTAAGGGTGATCGCCAGCAAATGTTGGTAGAGAAAGCGGTCGAGTTGGGGGTGACGTCGGTGACTCCACTGATCACTCAACGAGGTGTCGCGCAACCGGGGGCGAAAGCGATGCAACGCATTGAGCGTTGGATTGTCGGAGCTTCGAAGCAATCGCGTCGCAACCGATTGATGCAGGTGAAATCGCCGCAATCAATAGAACAGTTCTTCGCAGTTGACAGTTCGCTACCAACGAAACGGCTAATTGCACATCCGGATGGCCAAGCGTCATTGTCTGATATCTCCGGCGAATTGCAGACGCCGGATTGTCGGATTCAGATCGCGATTGGTCCCGAAGGTGGCTTTACAGAGGATGAAGTCGAACTTGCCCAAAGAAATGACGCGATACCAGTCCAATTAGGTCCGCGTATTCTGCGAATCGAAACTGCTGCGATTGCGTCTGCTGCTCATTTTGTATTTCGAAGCGCTCAATGATCGACAGGCAATTCAACGATCGGATTCGACTATGCGTGGCTGCTTGAATCGCTTGGCTTTGTGGCTCTTACTGCTGTGTTATGCAAGCTGTGTGCCGATTGTCTCGTCACAGGTGTTGGCCGCTGAAGGCGTGTTGGAATCCAAGTGCGCCAGCACTGTCGAGGTTGTGCGCGACGCGTACCTGAAGAGTTCTGATGGCTGGAGCACAGACGAGGTGCTTCTGCAGGACGATCTGAACAAAGCCTTCCTGCTCGCGTGCCGGCAGCTTTCGGCTGACGAGAAACCCAACACCCTGAATTGGGCGCTGCTGAACTTGCGGAAGGCTGGGAAGCTCAAAGGCATCAAGACAGAACGACGTCGACGCGACGACCATTCACGATACGGACATTTGGCGGAAATCGCGGCCCGGAATTGCCAAGATAAATTCAAAGTATCTACGGATCGCATCATGTGCGACCCAGAACTTCGGCGTGCATTCGATCTGGTTGCCAAGCAGGTCGCGCCGAAAATTGACCCGTATCTGATGCGCAAGGCAGCCTTTGGCCTTCGCAAAGCGAGGCGGTTGCAGCCGGAGCTTGTGCTGCGAATCGCAGATTGGGATCGCGAAATCTCTACTCACAACGCAAGTGAGATCGCAAAAGACCTCGAGCGAATCCCCGATTCACCTGGCGTTTACATTTTCAGCGATCCAACCGGCTATCTCTATGTGGGAGAGTCCGTCAATCTGAGAAAACGACTGGGGGAGCATCTTGATCATTCGGACCGCCAGTCGTTGGCGAGCTATCTGCAGTCCAACGGCGTTAAGGAAGTGACGGTTGAATTGCACGCATTTCCGAAGTCTTCACGAGCCAAGAAAGTGTCCATTCGCCGGGCCTACGAATCGGCGCTAATCGCTAGCCGCAAACCTCGCTTTAACGTCCGTCCGTAGTTGCTGAGACACTCGGCGGTGGCTCGCTGAGTAAGTGAGAGGCCGTTGCGTTACGGTTAGTGCTGCAGAGTTAGTGAACCCAAAAAAATAAAGGCGAGATCACCAGTGTGATCTCGCCAGCGTTGTTGCTTTCGAAAGAACTGTCGCTTAACGCATGTGTTTCGAGACTACTTTGTGTGGCGATCGTTTGTGTGCGGTTCGCATGGATCGCGTGACCACATCATGTGGGACGCGAGCGTTGGCAACAC
>CAYQMZ010000369.1:6030-7713 GCA_964418725.1 uncultured Pirellulaceae bacterium | reverse complement strand
CGCACAAGCGGCGGGCATAGGAGAACTCGAGCTTTACCGTTCTCGAACAAGGCAAGCAGTACGTACAGCGTCAGGATAATTGATCGCGTTACGAATTTCAAACGACGCCCGCTATGTCGATCCATTCGAACCGAAGCAGCGGCTGGAATGCGACGATGCGACGCTGTTTTCCATGAATGTTTCGCGTCCCACGCTTCCTGTCACGGAACTCTCGGATCCACTGGATCTGCTCTCCAATGTCGGAATGCACAAACGTACTGCGACGCTGACGCGACACGTATTTCTGAACGGGTTCTCCTCAACGGAACAAACCCGTATGGCTGCGCAAATGAAAGCGGGGTTATTCCAACCGGTCTGGTTTGCCAACTCCGAATCGACGGCTAACCAGAAGCATAACCGTTGGCAGTCGCGGTGGTCGCGGATTGGCAATACGCCAGTGAACTCTCAAGTTCTGAGCCGATTAGCAAACTTGGCTGTTGCAATCTGGAGTCTGGGTGAACCAGAAGCGGTGACCCAAGCGTTTGCCCTACGACACAACAATGAATTGAGAACTCAGCTCATCACCCAACTGGCTTCGGCAAATTGCGATCCAGCCACAGTCCTGGAGCAAATACGAAGTACATCAGATCCTGGCATTCGCCAAGCGTTTATCCTTTCGCTTGGCGAGTTCGGTGCTCAGGCAATTTCTGAACGCGCGCGCGCCGACTACCTTAGTGAACTGCAATCGAAGTACCTTGGTGACAGAAGTGCATCCATTCGCGCCGCGGTAAATTTCATTGTTCGGCGATGGAAAGAGAATCTACCGGCATCGATCTATAAGGAACTAACCAAACAAACTAGCCAACACGCACGTAACGAGCCGCTGGATCGAAAGGCTTGGCGGACTGCTCAACATGGCGAGTGGATCCGAGGTCCGCGTGCGTTGGAATTTGCTGTGCTCGAAACGCCGAATCCCTTGCCTGGCAATCAGCAGGACAGAGAAAACTATGCTCCGCGGTTTGGGATCGGATTGCGTCCAATCTCACACGAACGATTCGGAGTGTTCGCCGAAGAAGTCGGGCTGCAGCGAGCCACCTCGTCGGCGAAAAAACCGGCTCAATACGTTTCCTACTACGATGCGGCCAGGTACTGCAATTGGCTAAGCCAGGAAGCAGAGATCCCTCGCAACGAATGGTGTTTCAAAGAAAGCAACGCTGACGACGGCCGAATGGAAGCGGTACCGGATTACTTGTCCAAACGAGGATTTCGTTTACCAACCGTGGCTGAGTGGCGATTGGCTTGCGGCGGTGGAGCGAGGACGCGTTTCCCTTGGGGAGAATCGGACAAATGGTCCGATCAATATGCGTGGGTTAGCTCCAATTCCCGGCTCGCCAAAACAGACATCGGTCTGAAGAAACCGAACTGGTGCGGGCTATTCGACATCACGGGAAATGTAAGCGAATGGGTTCGGCATAACGAAGGCGGTTGGAATCGAAACAACGGCTTCGCTTGTGGTGCTCATCGCCATGAACAACGATGGCTGCATCATACGACGGCGTTGCGTTACGAGCCGAAAACGACTGCCGATTTCACTATCGGTTTTCGCGTCGCGATAACGCTGGACTAAGGCCCACAATCTCCAGGCCAACTAGCCACGCCAGACATGACTCTTTTGATTCCGAAATCCCGTCAGTCGAATAGTGC
>CAYQMZ010000369.1:3915-6020 GCA_964418725.1 uncultured Pirellulaceae bacterium | reverse complement strand
ATGTGCAATAGTGAATGCCGCCGATCTGCTTCAAATCGTTTTGGTGGCTGTGTCCTTGAAACACGGCCAAGACGTTGCCGGATTTCTCCAGTAGCTTCCGAACTTCGGCATTGTTTTTCACTCCATGATTATTTCGCACATCCAGCCGTTGATGCGCGAAAACGATGACCGGCTTTTTGTTTTCAGCCAAGTCACTCTTGAGCCAATCGAGTTCGGCCGGCGGAACATTGGCGTCCGTCCATTTAAAGTTTCGTCGGCCGTATGGCTCGTTATCAGTGCGAAAGCATGAGTCCAGCACTATGAAGTGAAAGCCACCTTGGTCGAAGGAGTAATACGATTTTTCTCTCTCAATCACTCCGAGAAACTCTTTTTTCGTGAGCGTATCAACGCAATGGTTGCCTAAGACGTAGTGACGGTTTTTGCAGATCGCGGAAAACTCCTTGTTCACCGTGTTCAGATATCGTCGTTCAATATCCACAGAAGCCGCTGCATCAATGAAGTCTCCAAGCTCGACCACAAAATGTGGCTCACGTTTTTGAAACAACTCTGCCGATTCCGCCAGTTTGCCAAGCGTCTCTCGATAGTGCCGAGTCCCAGCTGGCGGTTTATCGGCGTAATGGAGATCTGTCACCAGTCCGATCCTCAAGGGCGACTTCTCTTGATCAGCCAGCAGAGCCGAGGGACTCAGAGCCGTTGCTGCGAGAACCAACACTCCATCGCGCATGAAGGCGCGACGTTCTAAATGTCGATCTGACGCTTGCACTTGAGTGAATTGCATCGTGTTTTCAGGAAGCTGTTTGAGGCAAGAACTCGACATCGATGTAAGCACCACTCGCATTGTCATCGGTAACAAACTGGGGAATACCATTGATCACATCGACCGAATTCCGATGCGTATGACCGGCAAAAACTCCAAGCATATTCGGCGCAGCGAAGACTTCGCGGTGGAAGTCGAATGTCGTATGCGTATGGCCAGCCTTTGGCCAAGTGGGACGTCGTTCTAGAGCAGCATTTCGGTCCGAAGCGGCGTTCCAATTTGGATGGCCACACCCAAATCCCATCGGTCGTCCCGGAGCAAAGAGTGGGATGTGCACCGTCAGCACGAGCGACTTTCCTGTCTTGATTTGCTCGCGAAGGAACTTCAGTTGTGGCGGAAGAATCTGATAGTGCGAGTTGTCAATCGCCAGAAACCTTACATCGCCCACGTCGTGAAATGACATCAGTGGGTGCTTACCTTGATAGAGTGGCTTGAGTCGTTTCTCGATCCACGTCTCTCGCAATTCATTGAGCGACCCCGGCATACCCTCGTAGTGCCAGTCGTGATTGCCCGCCACATAGAAATGACGAAGCTTTGATGCTTCCAGTCGCTCACCCACCCACTCGATGGCGGCTTCCGACGGAAAACTGAAGATATCCCCGACCAACGCCAGAACATCGACGTTCTGCTGTTGAGCACGTGAAAGAATCTGTTCAAAGCTCGTTTCGGGATTCGTCGCCTCGCCGCTTCGAAAGTGTTGCGTCTTGTTGTACGCACCGGCCATTCGTTGGCTGAATTCACGAAACGGCTTGCCTCGTTCGTCGTCTTTGAACAAATGCGTATCCGCAGCCATTAGGGCGTGGACAGGTTTGCTGAAGGCTTTCGAATAGAACCGCACGCGATTTTCATCGACAGCAAATGAACCACGCGAACTGATGTCTGCCTGAGGAGCAGTGTGGTTCCGCTCGGCGGCGAAAGCGGGCGAAAGACAGGCAGCAGAAACACCTGCCGCACTTCCGGCACGAAGAAAAGTACGTCGATCCATAGTTCGCCTCACTTGCGATATCACTGATTACCAGCGAGAACGTCACCTCGACTGGTTCGACTATTGGATCCGTTCGCGGAGACAATTTCAACTAAGTCGCCAAATCATCCGATTCATCACTTCATCATGAGATTCGCCGCGATTATTCGAGTTGCCCCAACCGGTACTCGACGAAATCAAGGATGGCCAACTCCGATTTTCGAGAATCGTTGAAGAGAGGTTCTTGCAAGTGCAGAAGGTCGTCCCGTAGCGAAACAAATCGTTTCCGAGCGGATTTTCGATTGCCACGTATCGCGGCTGATT
>CAYQMZ010000369.1:0-3905 GCA_964418725.1 uncultured Pirellulaceae bacterium | reverse complement strand
CAGGCGCTGCACCAGAGCGGAAGATGTATCCGATTCGCTGGCTTCACGAATGATGTTTGCGAAACTTGGAGGCTTCGCGTAACCGCCAGCAACGTTTCCCTTCATTGATTCACGAACCAGCAAACCAACACATCCCGCAAAGCATAGAACCGTCACAGCCAACTGAATGAAAAACTTGCTGCCATCAGCTTTGGGTTCCGTGACTCCAACACGTGACTGACTGCCTATCGCGGGAGCAACCTCTCGCTCAGGCGTTTCTTCAGGCTCCGAATCGTATCGTTCCTCTTCGTTCAAGTGATTGCTGCCGTGGCGCACTGGCGTTGGTGTTGGGTCGTCGTCTACATCAAGAACCAACGCGATCTCGTCGTTCAGTTGCAGGATATCCGTATCGAACCAAGCGGCAGCTTGACCAGATGCTACGGCACGCATACCAACGAACACGTCGTTTCGGCTGCGGTTGTAAATCCGATACTGCCCGCTGCGGAACTCAAGCGTTAGCGCGTGGGCTGCCACGTTAGCCGAAGGCAAACAGATATCCGATTTCGGATCGTTTCCGATGCGGATAACAGGCCGCTCGATCCAGTGGGTGGTTCCAGCGGAGATCCCTGATTGTACGGTCACTCGTGCAGGCATCGTCTACTCCAAAAATGTCATAACGGCGGGAAGCAAAATCGGCGCGATGATCACCAGCAAGCACGCAACCATCACGACCATCCCAGGAAATACCATCTGCACTTCGGCTTCAGCAGCCGCCTGTTCTGCCCACTGCGAGCGTTTCAATCGCATCTGATTAGCTTGCTCACGCAGGATCGAACTTAAGGGCGTCCCCAGTTCTTCCCCCTTGTTGATTGCAAACACCAACTCAGAGATGTCTTTATCGTCCATCCGCTGCCGCATGTCGTCCAGCGCTTGGGCACGCGGTCTACCCAACGAAACTTGTCGCAGAACTTCACGAAGCTCAATCGTCAACGGATGATCAGTGTTGTCGCGAATCGTGGTTTCGAGACTGCCTTCAAACTCTGCACCGGCTTGCATCATCAACGCCATTTGATCAACCGCGAATGGCAGTCGTAGTCGGATGGCTTTCATCTTGCGATTCGATTTCGAACGCACCGATTGCTCGGCCAGCCACGTGTAACCCAATAGCAGCATCACAGCTAGAAACGCAGCGAAGGTGTAGTAGCCTGTCACCGCGACCAACAGAAAGACGGATACCGCTGACAAAAAGGCTTCGATACTCTTGGTTGCGAGAAACTCTTCGGGTTTCCAAGGAATCGCTTCATCAGAAAGCTTTAGGTTTCTCTGCAACTGGACAAGCCGGTGGCTCGATCCCGCATAACTGCCGGAGATTTCGGTCACGATGGGCTCGAACCAACGAAATGTGCCACTGCCGGACCTGACTTGATCGAGTCGCTCGCGTTCGAATTGATTGCCTTGAGACAAGCGTGCCTTGGGAGTCGTTAGCACTTGTAGCATGACCCAAACCGCCCACGCCACAGCCACGAACAAGAGGCCCGACGAAATGCTCAGCCCGAATTCAGCTACTAATGATGCTGTGTCCATTTGTTTCGTCCGTATTGACTACAGCTCAACTGATAAGATCTTGTTGCTCCACCAAACGCTTACGAACGTAAGCCCCATGACCGTTAGCAACACGAATTGACCAATCAGACTTTCGAATACCAGTCGCGTCCCCGACGGATGCAAAAAGAAGAACCCAACCAGGAACAGGAATGGAAACGCGCCGAGAATCCAAACAACGCGGCGTCCGCTCGCCGTCTCGGCTTCCAACTGTCGTTCGACTCGCTGGTTCTCTTGCAAGCTACTGCCGATTCGTTCCAGCGACTCCGTAATCCGTCCGCCTCGATCAAGACTGACCTGAATCGCCGAAGCGAAAAGTGTGAAGCTGTCCAGGTTTAGGCGTTCCTTGGATTCACGGATCGCACTGACCAATGGGCGGCCGTGTTCGTATTCATTCACGATCTTTCGGATTTCTCCAGCCAGCGGATCTGGTGACTCTTCCGCTACCGTCGCCAAGCTCTGCGCCAGTGAGAGTCCCGCTCGACTCGCATTCGCCAACGCAACTGCACCCCCGACCATCTGGTCGCGCAACAACGACTGGCGTCGTTTGATTACGGACTTCAAAATCCAGCGAGGCGCGAACACAACCAACAACATGACCGCCAACGCAATCGGAAACATGTTTAAGGCGAACCCAATCACCAGCAGGCTACTCACCAAGCTCACTCCCCACCAACGTAGGTACGTCTGATACTGTGAGGAGTCGATCGAAAGGGATTCGAGCAGCGGGTAAAGATCAGCAAGGTAGCGACGCGACAATTGATCCCAGACACCAACGATCGACAGGCCAAGTAGGCAGCCGGCGACAAAGGCGATCGCTGTCGTAATGATCGGAATCATTGATGATCCCCTTGTATCGATGCTGAATGTCCACTTTTGTTCGCTACATCGTGATAGAAGGAGTCGAGCCGCAGCATGCCGTTCTCTACCAATTCACCAATGAAGCTTGGGAGTAAGCCTGTCGGCTGTAGAGCTGCCTCGTCATCGTTTTGGCGGAGATAGAGATCGCGAAGCTCAATCTTCTTCGTGTGTGGATTCACTCCCACGCATTCACTCACTTGGCTAACCACGCGGCGACCATCCCGAGTTCGTTGAAGCTGAACCACACAATCAATGGCCGATCCGATCTGCTGATGAATTGACGAGATAGGCAAATCTGCCGCCATCTGCACAAGCACCTCTAGACGCAACATGACGTCTGCAGCCGTGTTTGCATGAATCGTCGTCAGCGAACCGTCGTGGCCAGTGTTCATTGCCTGCAACATGTCAAGCGCTTCAGGACCGCGGCATTCGCCCACCACGATCCGATCTGGCCGCATTCGCAGCGCGTTGCGGACAAGATCGCGGATGGTGTACTCGCCAGTCCCTTCCACGTTGGCCGCCTTCGTTTCCAGCTTCACCACGTGACGCTTTGCCAATTGCAATTCCGCCGTATCCTCGATGGTAACGATCCGCTCTTCATCCGGTATGAAATCACTCAGACAATTCAACAACGTCGTCTTACCCGTCCCGGTTCCACCAGAAACGATCACGTTGCGTCGACTCAGAATCACGGCACGCAGGAATTCCGCCACCGTCCTAGTCAACGATCCGCTTTGAACCAAGTCGTCGATAAGCAGCTTGCGAAATGGAAACTTACGGATCGTTAGCGTTGGTCCGCTGATGGCCAACGGAGGAATCACTGCGTTAACTCGGCTACCATCCGAAAGTCTTGCATCCACCAACGGCTGTGATTTATCAATCCTTCGACTCACTTTGCCGACGATTCGTTGAATGATTGATTCGATGACTTCGTCTGAGATAAACCGTCGACCGGAATTCGATAGCACGCCGTTTTGTTCAACGTAAATCTGATCACGATCAACGACCATGATTTCGGAAACCGAAGGCATCCGCAGCAGATCTTCCAGCGGACCGTAGCCAAAGACGATATCCTTGATCTCTTTCTTCAAATAGCGAAACGCAAGGTAGCGACGAAATTCGGCATGAACGCGGTCTCGAACGGATTCCCAGGACGACCAGAAGCCGACTTCGATGGCCTCGATCCGCTTAGCAGCGCTGGCCGTCTCGTCCAATTCCAGCAGCTTGTTCAGATAGGCGGCCGTGGACTCAAGCTCTTGTTCTCGTTCAGGCACCGCTGACATCATGCGGCTCCAGTGCCGCTTCGTGCACAATTCAGAGGACTCCGAATTTTCGGTCGAACCGGAAAGCAGGAAGTCGCGGAGACCGTGCCCAGCCATATGCCCCTGAAGTGTCTGCCCGCGATCCATCGGTTGCCGCGATTCCGCGATCGTTTCCAGATTGCGTTCCAACTCTAACAGGAA
>CAYQMZ010000368.1:5958-7715 GCA_964418725.1 uncultured Pirellulaceae bacterium | reverse complement strand
AAAGCCCTCGAGGCTTGGCGAAGCGGAATACCAAACGAGAGTTTTGAACTGGACGAGAGAATACCGCCCGTCTGGATCTCGTTCACACTTGCTCGGCAGGTTGATGACCACATTATTCCGCTCGTACGTGTCAGGGGCCCAGAAGAGTAATGGCATTGAATTACACCAAGATCGCTGCAGCAGCCTACGACTCGATGGATCGATCTACCTCGATTCCCGAAGATCAATTCGTCAAGGTCTCGACTGCGCATGGTCAGGCGTGCCGTGAGATCAATGACCGTCTCCATCGCGCATGCGCCTGGGTTGCAGAGGGAATGAATTCGCAAGCGATCGAGGAATGCGAGCGTGAGCCGAATCTCTTGGACGCCGTCGCAACACTGGATCTTCCCAACAACGACAGTTGGCTGTTCCTACACGATCTCTTCAACATGGAGGTGCCGACCGCGGTCCGTTTTGATTTGGCGTCGCAGCTTAACCAGGCCTATGCCGAGAACGCGCCGCTGAATTCGCTCTTGAAGAAGCAACGGCTGTTGGCCCTTGGACAGGCACCTTTGGCTGCCCGTTTGCAGGTGCTGCGTGAGATCGCTGCTCGCGATATGGAAAACGAGAAATGGCTGGCTGATATTGAGGAGATGGAACGGACCCGGCTGGATCAGATCAAAGGTGAGCTTGAGACCAAGTCCATCAAGTCGAACAAAGATGCCATGGGACGGATTCAACAAGAGCTCCGGTTTAAAGGATGGCGCGTCAAAGTTCCTGACCAGATCGCAGATCGAGCTGCGACAATCTATGAGTCAACCCGAACGGCGGATCTGAATCGAAAGCTATTGGAGGTCGCCAAGGAGCTTTCGAAGTCTCACTCAGAAATGGATGTCGAGGCAGCGCGTGTCGCACGAGGTGAATGGGAATCGCTGCTCGTCGACTTGGGCAAGGCTCCCAATGCCAATGTTCTTGAGCACGCGGAAGAGGCGTTGGACTGGCTTGCTCGCGAAGATGAACGTGAACTTCAACATGATCAGTTTCAATCCATCCTGCACGACTTGAACATCGAATTGGATGACGTCGATGCGACGTCGGGCGAGCTTGAACGACTCTATAGCCGTTTGACTTCTTTCGACGTTGAGATTCCTGAGACAATTCGTCGCCGTTACCAAATTCGAATGAACCAGTTTAAGGTTCACGAGCAACGAGCATTCAATATCAAGATCGTTGGCGTTGTACTAGGAATGGCGATCGTGGCCTTTCTGGTGTGGAAGGGCGTCGGATGGGCAAGCCTGCATAGCAAGGCGAATGCTGCGGCGAAGGATATTTCCGCTCGCGTTGCTGACCAGAAGTGGCCCAGTGCTCATGATCTCTTCTTGGGGTTGGAGTCGAGTGTTCAGCAATCTTCAGTTGTGACGGACGCCTACCGTCCTGTTGACGAGAAAATCACAGAGAAAGCACAAGCGATTTCAAAGATTCGGAAACTCCTCACGGAGATTGGCGAGGTTGATCTGAATGACGGAGCACTAGTTGAGCAGGCTTTGGAAATTGCAAGTCAAGTCGAGAAGTTGGATGGATTGCCTGGTGACCAAACGACCGAAGTCGCCGCCCTGAAGCAACTCAAGCTGCAGCATGATCAACTTGCGAGTGAGGCATCGGAGCGGGTTGACCGCGAGATGCAAACTCAGATGGACAAGACGCGATTTGCGATGGAATCACGCCCAACACTGACCGACTTACATCGCCTCAAGAATCGTTTGAATGAATCTCTGGGG
>CAYQMZ010000368.1:4266-5948 GCA_964418725.1 uncultured Pirellulaceae bacterium | reverse complement strand
CGTTTTGATCAGCGAGATCGAAGGCCGAATCAATACGATCAATCAGGCCGCCGCTGAAGAAGAGCAACGCATTGTGATTCTCAATTCAGTCGGCGATTGGAACCGTTTCAAGGATGCGATTAGCAAAGCCTCCGGACCATCACTTGATGAGTCGCTCTTGCAAGACTGGCAGGCAACGATCGAGTGGAGCGAAGAAACGCGACAGATTCCATCGAAGAGGTGGCGCTCGTACACCAATGAGCAAGCGACAGAATTTCTTGCGTGGATGAATGGATCAGGAGGAAGAGTCGTCGTTGGCGAATATCAGGATGCCATCGACTGGTTGACGCCTATCACGCGACGTGATCCCGTGAAGATCCGTAGTATGATTCGGAGCTTCAATGCGTTCCCGCGTTCAAACTTGTTTTACGTTATGCACCAGGGCAAGCGGTACTATCGTCGCGACAAAGAGTTGGCTCGCAAAGCGGGGAGACAGTTTATCCGTGTAAACGTACTCAAGGACTTCAACCAGAACCTTGAGGTGATTTCGATGAAAGCGGACGTCGAGGTGAGGCGAGTTCCGCACGAGCAAGTTGCCGAGCAAGTGACTACCAAGCTAGAGAAGCTCCGGGACAAGCGAGCAACATTGGAGACGGTCCACTTTGACATAATCAAGCTACTGCTCTCAAAGAGAAGCGTTGCCGACATTGAGTCCTTCGTCCTATTGGAATGGCTGTATGAAGTCTGGAGCGAAGGTACGCAAACGAGCGCGCTGCTCGCCGACCTGTTCGCAGACTGGGGTAACGATTTTGAGGACACAGAAGTCGACTTTACTGTGAACTGGTTGTGGCCCGACTCTAAACGCGACTCGGCTGATCAGGGTTCAAAGAAGCTGTTGGCAAAGCTTCAAGCCAAGTTTGAAAACGTGGAACGGATGCTGAAAAACAAGACCCGGCCCAGGTTGAAAAATAAACCACTCCCCAGGTTCCGCTGGGCAGGTGTGATCCTGAGTGCGGAGGACGGTTCGCCACGAATCTTCCCGGCTTCCCTCACCGGCGACCTGTATGCCGTCCAGAAAAAGGTCGACACGTTAACACTTGCGAAGATTGGCGAGGGAAATGTGGATTCGAACAAGGTCTCCCTGAGCCTCGAAAGTTTCGGACAAGGCTGTCCCGTATTTGTGAATGAAAAGTAGGTGAATTAGCGTTATGTCGGAATACTACGTTCGTATTCGGGGTCGGGTGTCCGGGCCTTTTGAAGTGTCGCAGCTGAAGAGCATGATTCAACGTGGTCGATTTAGTCGGGCTCATGAGGTGTCCGCCGACGGGACTGCATGGCAGACCGCATCCGAAGTAGCAGCGTTATTTCCTGCCAGTGTTCCGCAGCGTCCAGCGACCGTACGACCAAATGCCGCAACATCGGCTGGAGCAAACACGGAACCACAAGGTAGGTCAGCGTCACCACCGATCGCGGGCGCCGAATTGAAATGGCACTACGCACACAACGGGCAACAGGTTGGACCAGTGACTACGGCTGACGTACAGTCGATGATCCGCAACGGTGTGATTAGCAATTCCACCAAGATGTGGAGTCAAGGACTGAAGGAGTGGCAGCCGGCGGGGACAATCCCTGAGGTTGCAGCGCTATTCACCGCAAATTCGCCTGTTGGTGTTGAAACAGTCCTAGTTAACCCCCAGTCCGCG
>CAYQMZ010000368.1:0-4256 GCA_964418725.1 uncultured Pirellulaceae bacterium | reverse complement strand
CATCATGGCTGCCGAAAGGACCAATGGCTGGGCCTAGTTTCTAACGATCTTCGCAATCGTCACAGGCGTGGCAATGATCTTCTTGGGGATTTGGTTGACGGCCGCCGGCATCGAAGCCGGTGGAAGTACTCGTAGCCTACTGAGTCGAGTCTCGGCCCGAGTACGGATTCAAACTGGAATGTCGTCCGTGGTAATCGGTTCGACGATGATACTGGGAGGATATCTGCTGAACGCCTTCCGTTCGTCAATCAAGAGCTTTGGCAAGACCCAACGCAACCTCGCGCAAGTGTTCCTGAAGCTCCACAACTTCTTGGTTTATGCGAGTATTCTGCTGATCATCTATCTGGCCGGCGTCTTGCTCGTGTTCATCACTGCTTTCTCTAATGCGGCGGCCTAGATATGGATGACGAAGCAGAAGTACTGTCGTGGGAACTGTCGGATATCGAAAGACGACTTGGATTTCGGGCGGGACGCTTCACTCAGGTGAACAGCGCTCTGACAGGCATCGTTGCACTGTTGCTGACGTTCGCATTCTACGGCGTGATCGTCTACGTACCTTCTACATTGACGCCAATGTTCATTGAACGAGGGCCAACGCAATATGCCGTCGTGTTTCTCGCTTCTTGGTGTTTAGCGATTCTGTTCGTTAAATGGCTGAAGCTGAGACTGCAGCGGCGTGCTTTGGGCATACAGATCGTGCCCGATGACCATCAGTTTGTGTTGACAACGGAGACGGCTCACATCGTTAGTCAGAACGCTAAATCCGCAGTGGATCACCCGAATCGTTTCTTGTTGTTGAATCGGATCCTGGTTGCTCTTTCCAACTTGCGGAACATTGGACGTATTGGTGACGTCGACGAGATTCTGCGTTCCCAGGCGGAGCGTGAAGAGTCGATGATGGAAAGCAGCTACTCGTTGTTAAGGGGCTTCATTTGGGCTGTTCCTGTCCTTGGTTTCATTGGAACCGTCCTTGGACTTTCAGGTGCCATTGGAAACTTTGGAGCAGTCCTAGGGCAGGCCGGTGACTTTGACGCGATCACCAAAGGTCTCAAGGATATTACTTCCGACTTGGCGACGGCTTTCGAGACGACACTCGTAGCTCTCGTTGCGGCGTTGCTGTTGCAGATGATTCTGACATTTCTAAAAAAGAGCGAGGAAGACTTCCTGGACGACTGCTCGGAATATTGTCTTCGTAATGTGGTCAATCGACTTCGAATCTTGGAACACGGGGATGGGTAGAAGACGAAGTCGGTCAGCACCCGTTTCCCTGTTCGCATTTCAGGATATCGTCACAGCGACGACCGGGATTTTCATCTTCATTACGATCATCTTGGCCTTGGCGTTGGTGAATTCGCGTCCTGCGGTATCTGACGCTGTAGAACGGCCAGTCGATCTTGAATCGCAGTTGGCTGAATTGGTGTCGGTCAGGGACAAGTTACGAGAAGAATTCGAAAGATCGGTCGCGGAGTCGATGAGCCTTACGGAAGCGGCGGCCAGCCCATCGAAAATAGTTGCCAAGACCAAGGACCTCGGGCAACAGGAGAAAACCCTGAGCTACCGATTGTCTCAGTACAAGAAAGAGTTTCAATCGACTAAGGTGAAGTTGAATACTACGAAGGCTGAGAGTGCTAAGGCGATCTCCCAGAGTGAGACGCTGGAGGTGTTAATCCAGGATGTCGACCGTGAGCTTGCCAGAATTTCCAAGCGATACATGTTCAAAGCTCCTGAAACTGACAAGACGACTTTGATCGTTCAGTTCTCGGAAGAACGCATCGAAGTAGCGGACGCAAAAACACCGGATGATGTGAATACCTACGGCAGCATGTCGGCCTTCAAAAATGCGATTCGCGGGTACACTCCGGGCCGGTCTTGGCTGGTATTGGTGGCTCGTCCCAGTGGCATTGAACTATTTCGTGGCGCACTGGACTACGCGAGCAAGCGTGGCTTCGACTTCGGCACGGATGCCATTGGCGAAGGCGAAACGTACCTGGGAGGTGCGAATTGAAGCGACGCGCTGAACAAGACGATGGTTTTGATTTTCTACTTGATACAATGACCAATGCATTTGGTGGTGTGCTGTTTCTTGCGATTCTTATTTCCGTTCAACTGCAAGACCGCACTGTTTCGCAACTGCAGGAGACGAAGTCTAGTTTGCAGTCGGAAAGGCTGTCAGACGAAGCTCAGGAATGCCAAGCCGAGATTGCGGAGCTTGCTGAACTGGTCGACCGAGAAAAAGACCGGCAAAACAAGCTGGTTGCTGACTCGGGCTCGCTTGACCTTTCCCAGTTGAAGCGATTGCAGGCCTCCGTTCAAAGTCTCTCTGCTCGCGTTGCTGCAGAAGAGAGACGTATTGGACAGGCAGAGACACAGATTGCAGAACTCGATGCTCAACGCCCCAACCTAAACATCTTGGCGAAGACTCTGCGAGAGAAACAGGAAGAGTTAGAAAAGATTGGACACGAGCGTACGGTGGATGGCAAGTTACCCCGTCTCCAAGCGACTTCAAAGCGGGAGTTCCAGGTTGTGCTTCGGTACGGCAGAGTCTACTCGATGCGACATCGAAACGGAGAATTCAATGTTCGTGACTTCTTTGCTGAGGAAAACGCAACAAGAATTAGACTCAAGCCCAAACCGTATCGAGGCTTAGATCTATCTTCATCCGTCGATGGTGATGGCGTTCTAAAGGTAATTCCCGTGAGCCAACGTACTCATTATCTTGCCGTTACGGTGTGGGAAGATTCCTTTGACGAGTTTGCGAAGTTGAAAAAACAACTCGCACGCGTGCGATTTCCGTATGCACTGTTCCTTCGACGTATTGGTGAACCTATCGAGTCAGGGGGAAGTGGTAGTGACGTTGTGATTCCGGGGGCGTAGGTCAAGTTCAGTTTGATTCGTCCCCTGGACGTTCTTGTGTATCTCGTCGAGATAGTCAATCACGGCACGACACCTCGTACGAAGTGCCGTTGAGAACTACCGGTTCACCGATCGTTGGGGCAGTCGCTTGCTATCTGTCATCTTGTAGAGCGAATGCGCTACGCATGTATGCCAGCAGGTCGGCCATGGCTTGCGGAGGAATCTGCTCGTGCAAATTGCTGGGCATCAACGAGATGTCCGAAGCCTTAAGAATATCGATTTCGTTCCGCAATATTTCACGGGTTTCGCCTTTCTCCATCTTCAAACGGATGCTCGTTGGGGATTCGGCCGTTAGCACTCCGGCGAACGATTGTCCGGCCGTGGTTAGCGCGGTGTAGCTGGTGTATTCAGAGTCCACCTTGGCGCTCGGATCCAGGATGTCGACCAGAATCGACTCGTCGGGCTTGTTCAGAATGCTACCCAGTGACGGTCCCACGTCATGTCCTTCCTTGCCTAACCGGTGGCAGTTTAGACATGTCTTGGCAAACACTTGGCGTCCGTGCTCCGGATCTCGCTCGGCGATCAGAGCTTTTTCATAACGCGCAATTCGCGCGGCCAGCTCGGCATCCGTCGTCTTGGCGCTGAGTAACTTCTTCGCTCGCTGCGAAACTGTGGGGTCCGGAGCAGAAGAGAGTAGTTCTTTCTGCCTGTCACTTAAGTCTGCCCCGCGGACGGAGTTGCCGTCTTCGATTGCGTCGAGCACCGCGATCGTAAAGTGAGAGCGATTCAGGAGTGCAGACAATACATGTTTGCGAACGTCAGGCGTATAGCTCTGCCAACGGGCCAGCAGCAATTCAGCCACATCCGGGTGACTTGATCCCGTGAGCGAATCGACCATCGCCATCTGAAGAGTCGGTGGTTGCCGACTGTCGAGGATCTGCGGGGCGACAGTCTTAAGGATATCTGCCGGAGCGTCGTTCAGTACGTCGATTGCGAATTGACGGGACTCGATTGAGCTACCGTCGTTAGTCGCTACTTGCGCCATGTTCCCGAACAGCCAAGTACCAGCTTTCGATTTAGCGGGGAACAGTTTGGCGGCAAGCAGAGCGGCAGGCTGGAAAGACTCATCCGCGGATCTGTCCGACGGCTTCAGCAAATTGTCAACGAATTCCTTCATTTGAGCGTCGTTCAAAATCTTGTGGACCGGTTTTGTGCTCCGATCCAGACCACGTCGGATTCCCGTCAGGCACCCTGCGCGAATCTGGCTATCGACCGTTGGCAACTCCTCCAACAGTGCCTGAATTGCCGCGACGTCTCGTTTTGCTCCAATCGTGATTGCCAAAGGCTCTAGTAGCGGAACTGCTTTTTGCGGGAACGGATGGGTTTTGACCAAAGTCAGCAAC
>CAYQMZ010000367.1:0-7715 GCA_964418725.1 uncultured Pirellulaceae bacterium | reverse complement strand
AGAATTCGTTTGGACATGGTTGTCTCCCAAGATAGCGGCCATGTTGACCACTTCTTTTTATTTGAGGTTATTGAGCTCGATAGTCGAGTGCGAACAGTTCCAACATGTTTCTCTGTCGCTGCTGTTCCGTCGAAGCAAAGAACGTGGGTAGCTGTCGACCGGCGGTTGCCTTTTGCACTCGAGCCCGAATACTCCTTGCCAGCTCGACTGGATTCAGTAACTGGTCTCGTGGGCTCAGGTCCGAATTACTGTCGCGTAGCGTGTCCAAGATCGCTTCCGGGAAGTGACCGTTCAGTGATCGAGAAGCTCTGGCATCCGCTTGCTGAAGCGTGTTCGAAGCGAAGAATGTCGTGCCAAGCTGTGGCGCAGCTAGATCGAGGAGAGGATTTCTCATTCCCGGCTTGAGGCCGCCGGCAGTTGGATGAGCGTCGAGAAAGACTAGTCGCTTGCAAGCAGGTAAATCCTCGTGGAGCATATCAATCAGCTCACGCCACGACACAGCTGTCGCTCGCGGTCGCTCTGTTTCCGCTTCGTGTGTCGCCAGATAAAAGTTCTCGGTCGAATCGACGAAGCCGTAGCCCGAAAAGAAGATGATCACCGAATCGTTGGGTTTTGTGCGGTCGACCAGCCATTGAAATCCATCGAGTATTCGTGCGCGGGTAGCGTCGCTGTTGGTCAGCAATCGAATGTGGACGTCGTCGTACAGTTTTCCATTTTCGTGCGCGGAAATGGCTTTCGT
The DNA here is from genome assembly GCA_964418725.1 of uncultured Pirellulaceae bacterium. GTDB lineage: Bacteria > Planctomycetota > Planctomycetia > Pirellulales > Pirellulaceae > CAYNJG01. The sequence continues at coordinate 6,976 of CAYQMZ010000367.1, read as the reverse complement.
AAATGCTTTGGCATCTCGAGCGGCCAAATTCAAGCTCGCCTGCGAGTTCATCCGTTGCTTGTAGTCAGAGATGCCGATCGCCAGCACACGCACATCTCCCTGCGATTTGTTGCGAGAAGCTCTGTAGGTAACGGTAACGCCAACGTTTGCGGATTGGGTTCGGCCGTTACTGGCCACAACCTCAATTCGATTCTCACCCGGTGAAAGCTGTATCGCGTGACGAAGACTCAGGGTTGTGCTGTTCAGTTCGGTCGGACGGAACACTTTGATGGCGTTTCCATTCAACAGCAATGTTGCCTCTTGGATGGACAAGCCATTGGGGCTTTCAACAGTGGCCGCGAAATCAATCGTTGAGTTTTTCGTGGAGGCCTGAGGTTTGGGAGATTGGATCAGCACTTCGGGCGGATGGAGTTCGGCGATTTCTTCGACCGATCGCAAATCGTGCGGCTCCATGGGGATTTTTCGTTCGTCGTTGGCAATTCGTTCCGCGTCTGCGACCGCCTTGCCATCGAGGATCAAGTCGATGATGTCAGGTCGGTACAGTTGCTTGCGAAATTGCTGCACGCGATAAAACTTGGCGCTTTTCGCGGGGCCGCGGTTTACGTGCCAGCCAATCAACTGTTCTGCACCGGGGGATGCGTCGTAGTATCCGGTTGGCGACCAAATGATCCATTGGTCGTCATCGCCGACATAGAAGCTCAGCGTCGGCTCGACGAAGTCATAGCCCTCGTCCATCGTCATGTCGTACGTGAATTCTCTCCCATTTCGCTTCATTCGCATGGGAACAACTTGCCCGGGGCGGTAGTCGAATTCGCGATCCAGCATGCGCTGGTAGATTTCTGTGATCGAGAGCCCGTCCATCGAGATGATCTTGTCCCCCTCTCGGATGCCAGCTTTCGCCGACGAGGATCCCGGGATGACCTTGGTCACGGCCGAGTTCTCGTATTTGAAGTCAAAGCTTCCTGTGGGGACGTGATCTTCAAGGCTCCAAATTTGAATGGTTCGATCTGTCGAGGCACTGACCATCAACTTGCCGTTGCGAGAGAAGCTCACGCCCGACACCAGCGAACCGTGTCCGACGAAGGCCCGACGAAGTTTGTCACTGGCTGTATCCCAAAGAGCCAGCAAGCCTTCGTTGTCGCCGAAAACAACCGGCACATTGACGCCAAGCTTTGGCTTGTCGATCAGTGTGTAAACCGTTGGATTTCGAGCGCTGCTGATCTTGTAGCGAGACAGTGTTTGACTGTTCTTCTTCAAGTTCACAAAGAAGCTTGGATCTTGCGGCGTTTTGCTAACGTCGACCCGCAGAGCACCTTGGCTGGGACGTTCGTTGTCCAAACGCAAGTTGTCGTTCGCAGCCAGCGGCAAGATGGCTCGCTGTCGCAGGTCGAGTACTCGGGTGGCTTTGCCGTAGTTGTTCCGTTTCCATTGGTCCGGCTTGAATGGTCGAGTGCCGAAGGCAATGCGGTTCGAGTTCTTGTCAAAGGCGACTTCATAGATCGATTTGCCTTGGCACTTGAATTTGTGAACCGCCTTGCCAGTCGTTCGGTCCCAAACGTGTACTTCGCCAAACTTGTCGCCCGATGCAGCAAAACGTCCGTTCGGTCCCAGTTCGACCGCGGTAATTCGCCAGCGATGGCCCGCATAGGTTTGTATTGGCTTTGAATCACTGGCAGCTTGCCCTTTGCGACATGCAAAGACGGCGGCCCAGAACTTGTTGCTTCCATCGACCCGAGTCACGTCGGCTGCCAGCCACTCGTTCCGCTCCATCGCAAAGTCGAGAACACGCGGATCCTTCTTGTGACCGAATGGATATCGCACTTTCTTGCCAAAGACATCCGTCAACCAGCCAAGGAACTTCTGAGGCAAGGCTTGGGGCGACGTGATCATCGTCCCGTCCATCGCAAAGACCTTTGGTCCCTCGGCATCGATCGCCAGAATCACGTCCTCGTTGGCATCGGGGAATTGGATGAAGTCAAAGATTGGCTGGTTAGGATCGCTGGCGCGTACTTTGCCAACAAGCTGGTCGGAATCGTTTTCAACAATCAACAGATTCCCGTCCGAGTCGGCGGAGACGCGATGATTTCCAGACCCAGAGAACGTCACCTTGCGACACGGGGCTGTGTGTCCCGGAATCAGCCGTGTGATTTCCGTGAAGTCGGCGGTCGCATACTCGCGAATTGATCCGTGTTTCTTGTAGTCGTTAACCCCAACCAATAGCGTCTTTCCATCAGGGGAGAACTCGCATGTGTAGACATTGCCGTAGGAAGTACGCGATTTGTCACCGCGAAGGGTCGCGACGAGTTCGCCCGTTTCTACGCTCCAGATGCGTACCAGTTTGCCGGACCCCGCCGCGATCAACGCCCCGTCAGGACTGAAGGAAACGTCGTTGATTTCGCTCATAAAGCCACCGCTGTCGATGACCAGATCGGCCTTGCCTGTGAACTGTTTCGCAAGCTCGGCAGTCTTCTCTTCGTGACGTTGGCTTACGTCTTGAGTATTGACAAAGAGCGTATCCAAAGGGTCCCGAATGGGTTCCGACGTGCTGTGTCGACTGACGTCTTCCAACGGATCTAGTGATAGATTCAGTTTGAATTTTGCGGCTACCAGAGTTTGCCAGTCGACAGACCTGGAGATGGAATAGTGGCCGTCTTGCTTTGCGAGAAACGTAAGGCCTTGATTGTTCCGGTGGTCGACTTCGAATTCCACACGTTCGGCATCGGCGTTGGGGAACTCGAAGATCTCTTCGCCAATGAGGAATCTAGCCTCTGCTGGCATGGAAACCAGAATCTTGACGACGTCCGTCGGCTCAGTAGACAGTGACGGTGTTAGTGACACACTGACGGCGACATCATCTGAGTCAATTCGCAAAGTCTGTGTGTGGTCCTCAAAGCCGTCCTTGCGCACGTCCAGTTGATAGGTTCCAGGTTTCAAAGTCAGAGTGCCGTCTTGAAGCTCTCTTTGAGTTCCGTCAATCGATACCGTGGCGTTCGCGGGTGATGGTTCAATCGTTAGGCGAACGCGAGCGAGGGTGGGTTCCGGCGGAGCGGACGCGCGAAGAGCAATGCGAACCTGTTGGTCTGCTTCAGTGACAACCAGTGTTTGACGATGAGGATCGAAGCCATCCTGCGCCACGACCACTTGGTATTCACCAGGCTTTAGCTGTATCGGAACCCCGCTCGTCAGAGCTTGCTCTTCGTTGTCAATCAACAGTGTGGCGTCGCGTGGTTCAATTTGAAACGCGATGTTCGCCAACTGGATTGGCTCAACGATGGGAGTGACTTCAGGGTTCGCTCCGGGAGTCACGGTCTCGACATCGTCGGACTTTTGCAATTGCAGCCCGAGCATCAAGGCACCGATCAAGATGGCAGCACACAGTGGCCACAATACAAAAGGCTTTTCCAGAAACTCGTTGAGCTTGTCCTTGGTGGAACGCGTGTCAGCGGCGACAACCTTTTTCTTTTTGGCCGACTTTTGAGTGGGTTTCGATTCCGGGCGTGAGTCGATTTCTCGGATAGAAGACTTCAGTGGTGGCAGGTTGGCATCCACCGACGGTGATGGTTGGGCCACTTCGTCGACTGCGACGGGGATAAACGTTTGTTCGTCCAGTAAATCCAGAACTGCTTGTGCTGATTCAGGGCGGTTAGCCACTTCCTTGGAGATCAATTGATCAATGACGTTTGCCAGATCGTCCGGGACTCGCTGAACCAGTTTCTTGACAGGAGGCAACGCGTCGGAAGAGCTGTGCCAACGTAACCAAGCGACATCCGCGTCGATGGCTCCTTTTCCGGTTCCCGGGAACAGGGATTCGAAGTCGGGGCCAGTTAACAGCTCGAGAACCGTAAAACCCAAGCAGTAAAGATCCAGGCTGGGGCCGAACTCACCGAACTCCGGACGAATCAACTCCGGTGCAAGATGCTTTTTGCTACCGGTCGGCGCCCGCAACTCGCCATCGGAATCCGTGGCTTCAAAGTCGCTCAGCTTCGCGGTTCCCTGGTCGTTGATCAGAATGTTACTAGGACGTACGGCGCCGTGAACCTTTCCCTTGCGATGCAGCGAATCCAATGCCCCTAAGATCTGTCGCATTACGCTGCGAACGGTGGCAGCATCCATTGGCGCGTTGGCGATTTTGCTGGCCAGCGTGCCTTTCATTAACTCCATGACAATCCAGCTTCGTTCACGATCGACGCTGTAGACGCGCAGGATGTTCTCGTGTTCGAACTGCGCAAGAAAGCTGGCTTCTTTGAGGAACTGGGTGGCCCGGCGTGGATCCTTGCGGCTCTCTGCGTCCAATTCCTTGACCGCGACATCTCGACCTAGATCCAAATCGTAGGCGCGGTAGACGACGGTGTTTTCGCCTCGTCCCAGTTCGTCGAACAGTTCATAGGCTGGATTGTCATTCATTGCGGGATGCCCCATGTCACTTCTGGTTCAGCAGAATGCACGCGGGTTCAACTCGCCAAGCTGCCGCATACGCCTCTAATACGCCAGCATTCCCGACCTGTTACAGCCACTCAGAAAAAAGTTCGTAGCGGTTCACCGCGATCGCGACTGGCAAGCGAGCCAAGAAAATTCTCGAGCACCTGTAACAGGCGAGGTCATGGAGCGTAGTAGTGATACACGGACCACACGATTCGGCGCGAAGCACTGTTGCGTGGCAGCTAGGAGTGCTTAACAGCAAGAGTCCCTAACACCGATCGCCGGCTCTCACTTACCAGGCCGATTCCAATGCATGCGAAAGACATCTATCTCGAAACAACGAGGCATTTTCTTGCGCCTGTGCTGCCGCTGTTGGATGATCCGTCGGTCTCCGAGATTTTGATTAACGGATATCAGTCGATATTTTGCGAACGATCCGGACGACTCGAAAAGACAGAGTTGCAGTTTGCTAGCCGAGCGACCTTGATGGCCGCAGCGAGAAACATCGCTGAGTTCGTTGGCCGACAAATTGATGAGAACAACCACAGCATGGACGCAAGATTGCCGGACGGCTCGCGCGTTCATGTGATCGTGCCGCCGGGTGCGAGAAACGGCATCTGCATCTCGATCCGAAAGTTCAGCCAAGCCAGCTTTGATCTTCAGCAGTTGGTCGAATGGGGCACCATGACCGAGGAAGCTCGTGAGTTTCTCACGTTATGCGTCAAGATGCACCGCAATCTAGTCGTCGCGGGTGGCACCGGATCTGGGAAGACATCATTGCTGAACGCGCTGTCGGCCGAAATTTCCGAAGCCGAGCGAATCATCGTGATTGAGGACAGTTCCGAGTTGCAACTGCAACAGCCGCACACGCTCTATCTAGAGGCTCAGCCAGCGCGACCCGATGGAAGCGGCCAAATAACAATCCGAGACCTATTCGTCGACTCGCTTCGGATGCGGCCAGATCGCATTGTGGTGGGCGAAGTTCGTCGCGGTGAGGCTTTGGATCTGATTCAGTCCATGATTTCGGGCCATTCCGGTGCAATGACGACGGTCCACGCGACGACCGCGCGGGATGCGGCCATCCGTTTGGAAACATTGAGTCTCATGAGCGACGTGACGATTCCGCCGCATGTTGCCCGTGTCCAAGTTGCTTCGGCGGTGCATTTGGTGGTCAGCATCAGTCGATTTAGCGACGGATCGCGTCGATTGCGAGCAATCAGCGAGTGCATGGGCGTCGACGCAAACGGCGAATACGTCTTTGAGGACCTGTATCGATTTCATGCCAGTGGTCACGACGGAGAAGGTCGCATTCAAGGCTCGCTCGTCGCGACCGGCGCAAAGCCAACGTTCGCAACGATGCCTTTCGAATGCGGGCTTGGTGATGAGGTTTCGTTGACGCACGCACTTTTTCAATAGACGTGGCATGCCGTGGCGGCGAGCAGCGGATAGATACGAACAAATTGTTGTTGGTTCTGTAACAGCCGCCGACCTCGCCCGTACTAGAAGCAATTGAGCTTCCAATCATTTCAATCGTGGAGGGCACAACGTGTTCAAGGCCATTACAAAACCACTAGTTCAAATCCACGAAGACGAAGACGGCATTGAAGCAATCCAAGTCGTCATGATCGTCGCGATCGCCGCGATTGTGTTGATCGCGTTCATGACAGTTGGCAAAGAAGTCTTCAGTTGGATGAAGGAAAAATGGACCGAGATGAAGGGTTCCAGTATCGAGTAATTGACTGCCCAGAACGACCAGACCATGAACGCACTTTCCGCCAAACCAATCGAGCAAATTTCACCCCCAAGCAGTAAGACGCTTTGGTTTCTGGCTCTGTTTGGGCCAGCAGTCTTCGCGCCTGCTTGGTGCTGGCTGCTGAACGGATCAGCGGTTGGAACGATCTCAGGAGCAGTACTGCTGATGCTACTTGTTGTCAGCAGTTTTACGGACCTTTCGTGGCGGAAAATCTTCAATTGGACGACCTACTGCGCCGTAGCTTGGGCGCTGGCAATCAACTGCGCACATAGGTTCGATTCCATTCCGCAACTGGGAGCGATCGGGTTGCGGCAATCACTCTTAGGTTTCGCTGGTTGCTTCGTCATCATGCTGTTTGTGTATTCGCTTGCACGTGGCGGCGCGGGCGACGTCAAATTGGCAGCGGCTATTGGTTCCCTGATCGGTTTCGAAGATGGCATCTTGGTCATCGCGACAAGCTATGTGATTGCTGGAGCCACGATTTTGCTGTGGAGCGTATGTGCTCGTGGTCCAATCCGCCTGCTGGTGGCGATGGGAAGGCTTTTGGGCTCGGCTGCGCTTCCTCGCTGGATCCGGCGTCCCGACCAAATGGACAACCTGTTGTTGCTTAAGCAAATTCCGCTGGCTCCCTTTTTTGCAGCTGGAACATTGGCTGTTGTGGGAGGCCTGGTGTGATGTGCCATTCGATGCGTGATCAGCGATTTAGCGACCCGCGACTTAGTTGTCGGCGATTTGAGGGAAGACGATCTGGGCGTCGGCGATCCGGATTCTCGAATCTGGAAGTAGTAATGACGACGGCGATCA
>CAYQMZ010000366.1:4178-7721 GCA_964418725.1 uncultured Pirellulaceae bacterium | reverse complement strand
GGCGGTCGCCAAATCCGTACGTTGCTCATAGCACGTGGCGATTTTTTGCTGAACGCTCGCGATATGGTTTGCATCAACGTCGGAACGTTCCGTCTGCTCGATCAAGTGGTAGATCCGTAGCGACAGAATCGACAAACGATCGATGATGCTGCCAGGGGTTTCGGAGTTAATCGGAGCACCTTCGTTGGCCTCGTATCCCTCGGCTAACAACCAACCAGTGATCCAATCATCGAGCTTTTCGATGTGATCATTTCGTTGCTGGTTGAAACCATCAATGTTGCGTTTCACCTGAGCGATCTCAGCGTCGCTCACATCACGACTCCTCGCGATGTCTTCCTCATGCCACAACTGAAAGTTGAACGTGTGCTGCTGGCAAACTAGCTGCAGTTCGGCTTCGTAGGGATTCGAAATTGGCTCATTGTGCCAGAGAGCGACGGTTTCTTCGTGCAACTTCAGCACGTCTTCGGGTCGAATCATCCTTTTGCATCCTTGCAATCTAAATGAGGTGAAATCGAGTAGGGAACCTAATCCACCCGCTAGGTGGAATTCGCTGGACGGTAAGTGATGCCAACTTGCATCGGTGCAGCGGCAATGTTTCGTTTTCGCCACGCATCCGGCCGCAAATCCCCGACACGGCGATAGTACTTTCCTCGCGCAATGCACCAAAGAGCGATTCGTGGTGCTAGCTCAACATTAGGCACTCTGCTCTCCGTTTTGCCGCAAAAACGTGTCCTACAGTTATGGGAGTCCTCTACTAAGGCGCCGATAGGCACAGAAATGTCGAGTAAGAAAAAGAGCGTTCCAGAACAATGGCATATACGCACGCTGACGTATCGCATCGCCGATGCTGCAGCGATCGTTGTGGGCTGGTTGCTGGCATGCTCTAAGTTGGTGGCTTACCCCAATCAAAGCCACGCCCTCCTAATGACCACCACGATTTTGCTGTTCCACTTCGTGGGCGAAATCACGGGCATGTATCGCAACTGGCGAGGTGCTCGCATCGACCGAGAAGTCATGTGCGGCATACTCACCTGGCTTGTCACAGTCCCCATCTTGGTCTGTGGTGTTGTGATGATCGGCGCCAACGTCGACGGTCAGTTCCTAGTGGGATGGCTACTCATTTCGCTTTCATGCATGGTCATGGCCCGGATTGGTCTGCGTAGCTTCCAAGCGATGCTGGCGATGCGTGGACTGAATACGAGACGCTTCGCCGTCGTCGGTGTGAACGAGCTGGCGTTTCGCGTTGCGCAGAATATCGAAGACATGCCCGAGATGGGTTTGAAGTTGGCCGGGTTCTATGACGATCGATCTGACGAGCGTACGCCCGACATTCACCCAACTGTTGGCAAGAAGATCGGCCAGATCGACCAATTGGTAGAAGACGCCAAGACGGGAGAGGTAGATCTGATCTACATCACGTTCCCAATGCGCGCCGAAGATCGCATTCGTAACGTGCTGGATCGACTGTCAGACTCAGCGGTATCCGTCTATATCGTCCCAGACTTTTTCGTCTTTGAGTTGCTTCACTCACGCTGGACGGACATCGGTGGAATTCCAGCTGTCAGCGTGTTCGAGAATCCGTTTTATGGAGTCGACGGTCTGGTCAAACGAAGCATCGACTTCGTACTTGCCAGCATCCTGCTGGCGTTCCTCGCATTGCCAATGGCGTTCATCGCTTTTCTTGTAAAGCGAAGTTCTCCCGGCCCGGTTTTCTTCCGCCAGAAGCGTTACGGCTTGGGCGGTCGTGAGATTCTGGTTTGGAAGTTTCGCAGCATGAAGGTCTGTGAAAATGGCGACAAGGTGAAGCAAGCAACCCGAGATGACGACCGGGTGACGGCCATTGGAAAGATCTTGCGAAAGACTTCGCTCGACGAACTCCCGCAGCTTTTCAATGTGCTAAACGGCACAATGTCGCTGGTCGGGCCTCGACCGCACGCCAACGCACACAACGAAGAATTCCGTTCACAGATTCACGGGTACATGCTTCGCCACAAGGTGCGACCCGGAATTACGGGGCTCGCTCAGGTGAATGGCTACCGCGGCGAAACCGATACGCTTGAGAAGATGGAACGACGCATCGAATGCGACCATCAATACATCCGTGAATGGTCGCTGCTGATGGATCTCAAGATCTTGTTCCGAACGTTGTACGTCGTTTTCTCGAAGCAAAACGCTTACTAACGCGGGTCGTCTCGAATCTGCGCACACGCAACCCTTCTCCCAATCGGCGATCGAACTCGGTTGATCCGTCTCGAGCTTCCACAATTCTGCGAGCACGTGTTTACGGAACTGCGGGGCGCCCGTATGTTGATTCCCTGGTGTTTGCCCGGCCATAGCGTGCTCACGCAAACACAGACATTCATCTCGTTGGCGCGACGAATCCGGATAGCAGTACGATGGTCAAAGTAGACGAAATCCCAAACCCTACGCCCGAGCAACTTGAAGAACTACCTCGGCAAGTTGGCTTTGTTCCCGCGGAGAACGAAGAGCCCAGCTTCGTCTCAAAAGACCAGATCTCTGCCTACAACGAGTTGGGATATTTGATGCCCTTCGAAGGGTTAGATCAAACTGAAATTGGTGAACTTCGTGCGTTCTTCGACGGCGTGTTGGCTGCCTTCGTGGAACTAGGTCGCGACAGCTACTCCATTAGCACTGCTCATCTTCGTTTCGCGCGGATCTACGAATTGGTTCGGCATCCGAAGATCGTAGGGCCCGTGAGCGATCTACTGGGACCAAATGTGGTCGCGTGGGGCTCGCACTTTTTCTGCAAGATGCCGCACGACGGCAAACGAGTTGCTTGGCATCAGGACAGCACCTATTGGCCATTGAGTCCAACGAAGACCGTCACTGTTTGGTTAGCGATCGACGACGCGGACCCGGAAAACGCCAACATGCGTTTCATTCCCAAGTCGCATACGCACGGTCTGCTCAACTATGAAAAGAGCAACGACGAGCGAGACGTCTTGAACATGGTGATCGACAACCCAGAACAGTACGGCGACGCCGCCGTGGACGTAGCTCTAAAGGCCGGTCAATTCTCGATGCATTCGGATCAATTGCTGCACGGCTCCGAAGCAAACGATTCGGATCGCCGCCGCTGCGGACTGACGATTCGCTATGCGGCTGCCGACGTCAAGGCCTGGTACGAATGGGACAAAAAGGGAATCGTTGTCTTGGGCGAGGACGCAGGCGGCAACTGGATGAATTTGCCTTCGCCTACGATCTAGCTGGAAACATCCAGCGAATGGACGCGTGCAGGAGACGTACGATCCAACAACCCAAAAGCGTGCACGCGAACGTCGCAATCCCACCCACAATCGGAGGCGGCATGTAGGTTTGTGGTTGAACCATGGTCATACCAATTCCGCAACAGGTGACGGCAAACGCCACGTAGCCCGCCGCCGCAACGACCAGAATTTGTGTGGCGCTGAGGAGCGTCTTCCAAACCGGTGCTAAGAACTGGTCTTTCCCTCGGATGACGGCGTTTCCACTGACGATCAGCAGCGCAATTGCCGGAAGAATAATCACCAGCCATGTGATCAA
>CAYQMZ010000366.1:0-4168 GCA_964418725.1 uncultured Pirellulaceae bacterium | reverse complement strand
CCTCTGGGTGGTGGCCAGCTCTTCCAGGTCTTCGACCTGAACTGCACGCTTCACACCACACGCCCCCGCTGTTGTTGCCAAACACTCACGAGTTCTGACTGCGGTGTGCGTCTGGGCTGTTATGCCGTCTGTTGTTCTGATGATGCCCGTCACGATTGCGTCTGTAGGTATCCACTTGTCGTTTAGGACTCTCACTTACCTGTCTGAGCCTATCGGTGTCGGGCGCGAGGAACAACCGATTCTCTTTTTCATCTAGACCTTCCCCCCTACTACGATTGTGCCGACTCAGCGTGCGGTCGTTTGCACCTTCAAGCGACAGTTCCGATCGGTACGACGAACTGCGTGCTGACCGTGCCCTACCGATACGGAAACTCTTGTCCCGTTAGTTTTTCGAAGGCTTCAACGTACTTCGCCCGCGTCTGCTGAATGATTTCATCCGGCAATGCAGGCGGCGGACTGTTTTTGTCCCAGTCGGTCGATGACAACCAGTCCCTAACGAACTGTTTGTCGAACGATGGTGGGCTCATGCCAACTTGATATTTGTCGGCGGGCCAAAACCGCGAGCTATCTGGGGTAAGCACCTCGTCAATTAGAATTAGCTCATCCCCGAAGTGCCCCCACTCAAATTTGGTGTCGGCGATGATGATCCCTTTCGTTGCGGCGTACTCAGCGCCTTGCCTGTAGATCTGCAGGCTCTTTTCACGCAGGGAGTTTGCCACGTCCTCGCCCACGATCTCGATCATACGCTCAAATGAATTGTTCTCGTCATGCCCCTCTTCAGCTTTCGTCGCCGGCGTGAAGATCGGTTCATCGAGCTTGCTCGCTTGCTGCAATCCCTCCGGCAACTTGATGCCACAGACAGTTCCGCTGTTTTGGTACTCCTTCCATCCCGATCCTGCCAAATAGCCCCGCACCACACATTCAATCGGCACAACGTTGCACTTCTTGACAAGCATGCTGCGTCCAGCCAATTCCGCTGGCTTCGTACCGGACGGCAAGTCGATTCCACTGATGTCCGTGTCCAGTAGATGATGAGGCTGCGAGAACTTGCCGAACCAGAATGCGCTGATCTGGGTGAGCACGCGGCCTTTGTCGGGAATGCCAGACGGAAGCACATAATCGAAGGCGCTGATGCGGTCGGTGCTAACCATCAGAAACTTATCGCCCAAATCGTAAACGTCGCGAACCTTTCCGCGTTTTACGGGTAGATCAGCGAGTTCGGTTTGTAGCAACGTCGAAGTCATAACATTCCTGTCCTTTTCGTTGTATCCTTGTTATTGGACACGCTGGCGACTTCCAATCGTGCATCAAATTCGGTCGTGCGCCGGTAGCGAAGTGAATTCCGCCTACAGCATTCGATTGTCACAAGATCCCAAGCCGAACAAACACTCAGGAAGTCGTCGACGAATCGCTCCAGCCAACGCTCGACACGACGGAACGCGACGCTTTTGAAGTCGATGCGATTCATCGTAGCAGACTGAACCTAGGCTCGAAACGACCGAAATAGAACTACTAACCGGCATGGGCCTTACCACTTTCCACGTCCCTCAAACTGATCGTCTGACTGAGGACGCGGTGCGCGATTGCTACATGCAAGGAATCGACGCGATTCCGTGGCAAAGCAAGAACTCCCTAGACGGCAACACGCTGACGATCCAGCGGAACAGCAGTGAGTCCGGCAATCTGTTTATTGTCTGGCCAGTTCGTGATCGCGGGAAACTCACGCTGTCGACAACATATCTTCGCGAGTCCGACGCACCGTATCTGCTGCCCGTCGAACTTGCCCGTGGGACCGTTGGACGTCTTCGCAATCAAATCGAAGCCTGGCGACATATAGGTATCAACGTTCCGTCAGAAGTCACCGAACTAGTAAACGTCGCCACAGCCAATCTGTGCAACGCAGCAACAACACAATCGGAACCAGTCAGTGCTTCGAAGTTTGCCGATGCTTCGATCGATGCAGCGCTAGAGGCGATCGAATTGATGATGCGTGCGTATAGCGAATTTGCGCTGACCAAGACCGGAAAGCGGAACGTCTTCTTAGCCGCAAACCTGGGCGCACGGTCTGGCCATCAATTCCCTAGCGAGCTGTTGCCGGCAATCAATACTGCTGTCGTCCCATTCACGTGGAGCGAAGTAGAGAATAGCAACAAAGGAAGCACGGACTACTTTGCCGAGCAAATTCGGTGGTGCAAGAAACTTGGGCTGCGAGTCTGCGGCGGTCCCCTGCTGAACTTTGATCGCGGCGGCCTGCCGGATTGGCTGTATCTTTGGGAGGAAGACCCCGATGCGTTGCAAAGCTACATGGTGCGTTACGTCGAGTCCGTCGTGAAGCAGTACGCCGGTAAAGTCAGTCTCTGGCACGCATGGTCATCGATCAACAACGGCCAGGCAATGAACCTTAGCGAAGAAGTTCGGCTGCGAATCGGTGTCGCCGCGTTGGAAGCACTTCGCAACGTCGACAAGACGTCACCCGTGTTTGTCAGCTTCAGCCAACCTTTCGGAGAATACCTCTCCCGAAAGTCGCTGGACCTCGCGCCGATCCACTACGCAGATACGTTGCTCAGAGCTGAACTGGGAGTTGCTGGCTTTGGCTTGGATCTTACCCTCGGGTACTCACCAGAAGGCACGTTACCTAGAGATGTATTGGAGATCAGTCGATTGATTGATCGCTGGACAACGTTGGGCGTGCCGCTCGTAATCTTGCTTTCCATTCCAAGTACTCCATCGCCCGATGCGAGTGCGTCGAGCACTTTTTCAAATCGCTCAATCGCGTTCGGCGGCAATGAATTTGATCCTGATGTCCAGGCCAACCTCGCTCGCGAGATCGCCCGAGCCTGCCTCGCAAAGCCCGTCGTCCAAGGTGTCATTTGGAATCAATTGATGGACGGGGATGCGAATGTGTTCCCGTCTGGTGGGCTGTTTAAACAGGACGGAGAGTCAAAACCTGTTTTGCAGGCGATGCGAGAAATTCGCACCAAGTATCTCACTTGAAACGGCCGAACGAGAAATCCGTAAACGCCAGCAAACCGCGGCAGGTTAGAATGGGGTGGCAACACTCGTCATCGCAAACCGTTCTTTGCGATACGCCCTTTAGGATGGCACCGTCCCGCTGACGCTCCAATGGCCCGACCGACTTCGCAGAAAACCGTTGTATCGCGTTTGTTCTCTGCGAGTGAACGCCCTATCTATTTGTTGGACGCTGGCGGTCGTATTGTGTTTGGCAATCAAGCACTCGCGGACTGGTTGAACGTGTCGGTCGATCACCTAGTGGGCATGAAGTGCGTATGGTCTGGCGATCCCGACAACACTTTGAATCGACTGGCTCTGCCACCTCACGCGAAAGATCATAAGAACTACAGCACCACGATTACCGTCCTCGACGATGACGAAGCCACCCATCGACAAGCGAACTTCATCGCACTCAAGGACAAGGATGAATTTGGATCCTGGCTGGTCGTGCTGGGCGATCTTGAGCAAGAAGAACCAGAGAACTCGCCGTTTGATGTGGACGGACTGCACCGGGCGCTGCAGAAACTGCAAGCTGAATGGCGTGAAGAGTACAAGCTGGATTGTCTTGTTGGACGAAGTGTCGCAATCCAACAGGTTCGTTCGCAAGTGCAGGTTGCAACCCAATCATTCGCAAGATGCGTCGTGACTGGAAATGTAGGATCTGGACGCGAGCTGGTTGCCCGCACGATCTACTCAGAACGCCCAACGGTCCAGGCGCAATTGGCGCCTCTTTCGTGTTGGCTGATCGATGCCGAGCAGATGCACAAGATGCTCCAAGAGTTCGTACGGCACCAAAAAGAAATGGGGGACGAGCACGCTCCCGTCCTCTTGTTACTGGATGTGGATGAGTTGGACGTGGAAGCGCAGTTGGTTCTGAGTCGCATGTTGTACGATTCCGAATTTCAGTGGCAAACCCTTGCGACAAGCAAGACGTCGCTAACGCAACTAGCGGCCGACGGCAACTTTGCGAACGATTTGGCCTATACGCTGACGGATCTGGAAATCTCCATCCCCACGTTGTCGAATCGTCTGGATGATATTCCGCTGTTGGCACAATGGGCCCTCGAGCGATCTCCTCATGCAAGCAATCGAACCGGCTTTGCTGCCGACGCCATGGAAAGCTTGCTGCGATATTCCTGGCCGCGCGAAGTTGTAG
>CAYQMZ010000365.1:4099-7724 GCA_964418725.1 uncultured Pirellulaceae bacterium | reverse complement strand
GGGCAGGTGATCGAGGGCCGCCACAATGTGAATCGCCACGTGCTTTGTGGCGCCGTGAGACCGTAGTTCGTGACGCAAGTCTGCCACGCGTGACTCGCTTGCAACGGCAATGACAGTCCTTGCATCGCCAGTCTGTGTGGATCGAACTACGTTGTTGAGCTCTTCGCTAGATGGGTCGACGAACAAAGCGAAACCACGAGTGCTGGACTGGTGGTCTTCGAGTTTTCGGTCTGCAGAGTTGTGATCTGGGACCTTATCTTGCTTGCCCCGGTCATCTCTGGGTGGAGGATCGGTCGATGCAATAACTTCGCGGGCTTTCAGCAAATCTTGCCAGGCTTTGGGGGACGACGCGGGCTTGTTCCCAAACGCATAGATCATTCCGTGGTCGGTGCTAATGAACAGGCGCCCGTCGGAGATCGCCATTGAATACACGCGACCGTCAACCTTCGCCGTCCATGTCTCTCCATTGTTGCTTGTCGCAACCACTTCGTTTTCACGACCGAAATACGTGGACGCTTGGTCGGCTATGGTCGTGAAGCTTTGCTTGTCTAGCTTCGCTGAAGCGTTTCCGAATTTCGGCTTGGCAAGATCCGTGACGGGCTTTACCGCAACGCCGTGGGGATCTCTGCCCGTTGGAGCGAACACTTTTCCGTCGCGGATCTCGAGGTAGCCTTGAATGGACTTTTTGACTGGCGCATGGTCCAAGATTTCGCCAGTTCGTACGTCGATCGAAAAGAAGAAGGCACCCTGCAGTGGGAAAATGCCGGCGGCGAAGTAGCCCGTGCCGTCCGGTTTGATCATGACACCGCTTCGAATCGGGCGATCCGAAATGATGCGTCCGTTACCGGGGATTCTGCGAGTTCCTACCTGTTCGGGGCGAGTCTTCCAGGTGATGTTCCCGTTCTCGGCGTCCACGCCATACACGTAGCCATCGTCTGCTGCGAAGACCACGATTTCTTCTTCCTGATTCGAATCTTTGCTGGACCAAACCGTCGGCGCCAGTCGTATAGGAGCCTCAGCGAAAGCTCGCCACTTCAATTCCCCGGTGTTCGCGTCGAGCGAGCGAACTTGATCATCGCTTGAGGAACTGATGAAAACGCGGCCGTTGGAAACGACGATACCGTGAGCTCGATCGTGGACGATTCTTGGTCGCAGGTTCGTCTTGCGGTGCCAGTAGTCCTGTTTGGCTGGTAATGGCCACGCGGGCTCGGGTGCGGGTAGCTGGTGACTCCACTGCAATACAAGTGGCCACTCAAGTGTTTCGTTGGAACGCCCGCTGCGATGGTTGTCGTGCCGATGTGTTGGCCAATTGTCTGCCATCGCCGTCCCAACGCAAATGAGACAAGCAAAGACGATGCAGCGAATCATGTTGCGTGGCCAACTAGTGACCAGGAGGGACCGTTTGAGATGCTTCGACGTTCTAGTCTGCATGGTTCGATCGGTTTCGTATTTTGCGGCGGCCAGTTTATCGAGGGTACATTAGAACCCATGTGGTGCCATAATGTTATTGCACTGCGAGCGCGACTTATGGTCGCAAAGGGTACGCTTTGTAGATGGTTTGTGCTGCCAGAGATCCGTCCAGACCATTGGACAAACGTCACCGTCTAGGCGACGATGGCGGGTAACAGCACAGTGAATGCAGCTAGATAGGGACAAACCACAGGATGACATGGCAAGGGATCATTGGGCACGATCGTCTAGTCGAGCAGTTTCGTCGTAGCTTGGAGCACCGAAGACTAGCCACGACGTTCTTGTTTGTTGGTCCAGATGGGATCGGCAAGAGAACGTTTGCGTTGAAGCTTGCCCAAGCGATGCTCTGCAGCAAGTCTTCAGAGGAAGAACTGAATCCCTGCGGCACTTGCGCGGATTGCCAACAGGTAACAACCGACTCGCATCCCGATCTGCAGTTAATTCGCAAGCCTGACGACAAGGCCTACATTCCGGTCGATGTCTTCATTGGTGATCGCGAGCACCGTCGTCGAGCAGGTCTTTGTCACTTCATTAGTCTGACGCCCACCGGCGGCAAACGCCGGATTGCGATTATCGACGACGCCGACTGGTTGAATCAGGAAGGTGCGAACAGCCTTTTGAAAACGCTGGAAGAGCCATCGCCTGGGGCTGTGATTATTTTGATTAGCACGAGCGTCCAGCGTCAGTTACCAACGATTCGGTCTAGGAGCCAAGTGATTCGTTTTCACGCGTTGTCACAGGGTGATGTCGCGACTTGCTTGTTGGAACGTCAGTTGGCAGAGAATCCAGAAGAAGCCGAGACGATGGCGTCCTGGTCGGAAGGAAGTCTGTCGCGTGCGATTCAGTACTCTGGTGAAACGATTACGGAGTTTCGCATGGCACTGTGGACTGAGCTGTCGAAACCCAAAATCGATCGCAATGGTTTGTCAAAGCTGATGACTCAGTTCGTTGAGTCGGCCGGCAAGGAAAACGCCGCGAAACGACATCAGTTGAGGATCGCTTTAGATCTTGCAGTCGGATTCTATCGAGCCTTGGGAAGGCAATTGTGTGAAGAAGTCGCAGCGGGCCAAGATCCCGAGCTAACGAAGAGAGTGGCGGAATCCATTGCCAACTCGTCGCGAGACCCTGAGGTGGTCGTCACACAGGCGGAGCGTTGCCTAGACGCCTTGCAACAGGTGAATGCGAACGCCAACCTTTCAATCTTGATCGACGCGTGGGCCTGCGACCTTGCCGTGATGAACCGTACCAACCGTTCGCTGCTAAGCGAGCCGCGCATTTAGCAGTTCGACGCGGTTGAAGCAGTCTGCGTTCGAGTGCCCGTCGCCAAGTTACTGTTGGTACAGCGGTGCTGGGCCAAGGTTCGACTGTCGCGTTGATTGGAGAGGCGGTTGAATTGCCGTAGGTGATCCCCATGGGTTTTCGGGGACGAGGGCGCCATATCGAATTTCGCCGGGCACAGGCAGTGCGGTGGTAAATGGCTTTAACCTGTCAGAGCTCGTGGGCAGACGTTTCTTCTCCGCGCCGTCGTCTTCGCCTTCAGCTTGAGGACGTTGTTGTGGCCCTAGCCGTGGGCCGAACGGGGAGCCGAGTCCAGCTCGGGCTTCTTGTGAGAGAAAGCCAGTCGGTCCGCTGAACGGATCGTTTGTGGACGGAAGAGCAGTCGAAATGGGTCGCGGGCCTCCTGGGCCGCCTTGCGGTGGCTGGTACGGGAATCCCTGTGGAACTATGTTGCCTGAAGGCGTTCCGAATCCCGTTTGCGGTGCGTTGGACTGGGTGCCGAGTCCCGTGGTCGCGGTTGAACCGAGGCCACGCCAAGGCGATGGAATTGAGCGAGGTGCGGTCCCCGTGACCTGGTTGCTATTGAAGCCGGTCGTTCGAGTGGACAGTCTGTCGTTGGGGCCGCTCGGACCGGCAGGTGTGCCGACTATCCCTGTGCTGAACTGACCGGTGTTCAAGCCTGGTTGTCCAGTGCCAGTTGGGCCAGAGGGAGTGGAAACAATGCCGGTAGAAAACGGTTGGCTTGGACTCGGACTTTCAAAGAGGTAGCCCGGAGCACTTTGTGGCGGCGGGATAAAAGCATCGATGTTGTTTCGAGTAATCTGAGGAGGGACGGCGGCCTCTTGTTCCTGCTGGTCCTCATCGCCATGCGGAATAC
>CAYQMZ010000365.1:3480-4089 GCA_964418725.1 uncultured Pirellulaceae bacterium | reverse complement strand
ATCGTCTGGGTCTGTCGTTTCTTGATCGAGTGCGAGATCCTGTTCTTGAATCTTCTGCTCGGCCGTCCACTCGGCCCGCTGATCTACTGCCAACTGATCGTTGGGCTGAGGGGCGTCGCCAGAAGGCTCTTCCGCGTCGGCCGCCCCCTTCCGTTTCATCAACGCTTCAAAAGGGTTCTTGGACTGTGGCTGCCCTGGAGCTGTGGCTGTGGATTGGGCCAACGGCGACGATTCCTCGGATGACTCAACATCTGCAAAGGACTCATTGCTCATTTGTTCGAGCTCGTCAGACTCCATTCCTGGAATCGGCTTTCTGATCAGGTCGTCGATTCTTGCGTTCGGTGGTGTGGCCGCCTTTTGAGCATCGACGGACGTCGGATCCAATTGATGGTAAGACTTCAGGTCCTTCGAAGCTAATTCCGAGAACTTAATCCAACTATCGGATCCGACCTTAAACTGCTCTGACTTGTCGAGGTACGCGCGATAGCGAAAGTTGAATGCGTCGGGGTTTCCTGGGTCCAAATCCTTTGCCAGGGTGAAGTCCTGAATCGCTTCGTCCAACCTGTTCGCCTTCAACAGTGTTTCCCCACGGAGGAGGCGAGCCTTGTA